>CAZRMY010000001.1:0-50748 GCA_964601295.1 uncultured Thermoplasmatales archaeon
ACCCGCATTCTCGATCGTTATCATACCACTCACTTCTGCACCAGGTTCAATATCAGTCCAGCTGAGATCAGCAGTTCCGTCAAGATCGGGTATCTTCGGTATTTCTTCAAAGGTTGCCATAATTGTTTTATCTGAATCCATGATTATCGTCTCGGGGTTTGCATCACCAGTTAAATCTCCACTCCATCCGATGAATTCCCATCCTTCATCAGGTATTGCTGTAAGTTCAACTGTTGTTCCTTCCTCATAAGTTCCACCGGATGGATTCAACTCGACAGTGCCATTACCAACGGGGTTAATAGTCAGATTGTAGTACACAATTTCTTCGAATGTGGCGGTAACTGCTTTATTTGAATTCATTATAATGGTTTCCGGGTTGATATCCCCTGAGAGATCACCGCCCCATTGGACGAATTTTGCATCAACATCTGGAATCGCAGTCAATGTAACCTCTGTTCCACTACCATAAACACCGCCTGCAGGATCCAGTGTTACTGTTCCAGGTCCAATTGGATCAACTGATAAGAAATATACCTCACCAACTTGTATAGATCCATTATTTCTATCTGGAAGAAAACCCATTTGGCCTCCTGCTGGACTATATTTCGTAACCATAGCCGGCGGATAAGATGCAAGTATTTTTAGCGGATAGATTCCATTAGGAGCTGTTGGCGAAATATCAACAATTAATTGACATAATAACTCTTCTTGAGTAGTTGAATACGGACCCGTTCCTATCCAAATTGCTCCTGCAGTCATATTCCCTAAAACATCCTCACCAGTTGGATTATATCCAGCTGGTTGTCCATAACCATCGGAGAAATCAACACTCCAACTTGTAATAATATCTGGATCATAATTGATCACTATCTGCCACGCACCTAGCTGAAGCTCTCCAATATCAAACTCACCGGTAATATTAATTACAACACACGTATCTCCTGCATCAACTTTTACATCATCAATAGTCATATAACCTGTGAAACCAAGAGCTGTTTGATCTCTATTTTTTTGATTTGGTTTTTCAATATCGTTAACAAGAGCGGCTGCGCTTGGGATAATCAAAACCAAGACAACAGCAAGTGTTATAGCTGCCTTTAAAAATTGTTTCATTTCATTCACTTTCTTCATATATATTACCCCCTTATAGCATCCTAAGAATTTCCCCCAGTGAACCTAATTATATAAATAACTGTTAATAAATAATATGGAACAACTATCGAATAAAAATTATAGCAAATTCAAAAAAAGGAGGATTTAGATCTTCATAACAATAGTGAGCACATCTTCATCTTGTAATATATGATCTAAACCCACATTCTGTCCGGGATGCTTTGCTGAAGCACCCCACACGACCGCATACCGAAACTTCTGTTGAAAATCACGATGCAATTGTTTACATGCGTCTTCAACTGTACTATTTTTCTTTAAAATTAATGGCTCAGAATAATCAGCTTTGTTACCCACAGGTTTCATATACACCCGGATTAAACCCAGATTTGTGAAAAGCTTTTGTTTTAAAAGTTCAATACCTTTTCCATTTAATGCAGAAATAGGGATAACATCAACACCCTGCTGACGTATACTGTCACATACATTATTCAGTTGGGTTGTAGACACCAGTTCCATTTTGTTTACCACCACTAACGCAGAAACGTACTTACAATTCTTAGAAAAAACATCAATCAGTTGCTCTTCAGTAATATCCTGTCGAATCGTAATATCTGCGTTAATCACAAACTCTGATGCAATTGTTTTTGCTAGTTCTTTGGAAAGATACGATAACTGAACGGTTGATTTAACGGTAATACCTCCGCGTTTCCGCAACGATATCACAACATCAGGAGATTTTTCATTCAACCGTAACCCTGCATCATACAACTCCTGTTTCATCACCTCAAGCTGTTCTACATGGTTAGCATCTATCATTAACAAAATCAAATCAACCGAACGAACTGCTGATAAAATTTCACGCCCACGTCCACGACCACGCGCCGCACCAGTAATCATACCCGGTAAATCCAACAGCTGAATATCCGCACCCTTATATTTCAACATACCAGGAATAACATCCAACGTCGTAAAATCATACACACCTGTCTTACTTGCTGCATCCGTCAACTGATTCAATAATGTACTTTTCCCAATACTTGGGAAACCGACAATCCCAACAGTTGCATCACCTGATTTCTTAACCGAAAACCCTTTCCCCTTACCGCCTTTTTTACTCTGCTTTTCTGCTTCACCACGTAACCGCGCAAGCTTTGCCTTCAACTTTCCAATATGATGTTCAGTAGCTTTATTCTTCTGAGTGTTAAAAATCTCATCTTCAATCTCTTTAATCTGCTGCTCAATTGCTGTATCCATGTTATCATTCACATTTCATCGCAAAGATACATACCATCTACCACTATACTTTAATCTGGTGTAATAACTGTTCCGGTTTTCCCATTAAAGGCATTCCACCCCTGTGCAATATCAGAGATAACCACCTTCTTCCCACCCGCTTTCAAAAAACGAATCGCCGCAAGAATCTTGGGGCCCATGCTTCCCTCAGGGAAATGACCTTCTTCATAAAATCGTTCAATCTCAGATACTGTCACTCGATTTAGTGGCTGTTGCTCGGGCGTAGTATATTTAAGATACACCTTTTCTACATTTGTCAAAATCATCAGCACTTCAGCGTTTACTGCCTCTGCTAAATGTTCAGAGGCTAGATCTTTATCGATTACCGCCTCGACTCCATCTAACCCCCATCCAGGTTTCTGGATAACCGGCATACCACCACCGCCAGCTGCAATCACAATGACCCCTTGATCCATGAGCTGTTTCATCAATTTTCCGTCCACAATATACCGTGGATCCGGAGACGGTACCATAATACGCCAGCCACCTGACCGCTTTTGCATTACATATCCTTCTTTTTGCATCTGATGAGCTGTTTGTTCATCATAATACGGGCCAACTGGTTTAGTTGCATCTTGTAACGCAGGATCATCAGCATCCACAATAACCTGTGTAATTAAAGCAATAACCGACCGATGTACCCCCTCTCTTTTCAACATATTATGCAGATTCTGCTGGATCATATACCCAATTAAACCTTCACTTTGCGCGACACACACACCTAATGGCATCGGCGGGGTAACCTCTTTTGCAGCATCATTCTGTAACAAAATCGCTCCGACCTGCGGCCCGTTCCCATGGGTAAGCGCGACATCCCAACCATGTTTAATAATCTTTACAACAGACGTTAATGACTCACGTGTATTCTCAAACTGTTCATAAATCGTACCCATCTGACCTTTTTTAATCAACGCATTTCCACCTAATGCGATAACCACTCGTTTTGCCATAACAAACCGCCCTGAAACATGCTTACAGTATTAAAAAACATAGCCTCACCAAACACGAATGCGTATACATCAAATAAGGCACCATATCACATGTCACTAGCGTTTATAGCCGATATCCTGCAAAAACTTCGTACGTTTCTTCACATCATCAGCATTTTCAACACCCTTGGGCACAAACCCGTCAATCACACCTAAAATACCTCTGCCTTTGTCTTTGCCAAAACGCTCCTCAGCAACCATTACTTTACAGGGGTTTGCGGTGGCACAAAAAACCTGGCATACCTCCGGGACCTGCTTAATCGCATTTAACACATTCACCGGAAAACACTCCCGCATAAACACAAAAAAAGTATGACCCGCACCAACCCGCTGTGCATTACGTACCGCCAAATCAATCAATGTATCATCATTTCCATCTTTTCTAATCTTACACGGACCACTCGCCTCACAAAACGCAATACCAAAACGAGCCTGTGGCACCGCATTAACCATCGCCTCATACAAATCCTCAACAGATTTAATAAAATGAGACTGCCCTAACACAATATTAACATCATCAGATTTCTCAATGTCCACAACATCTAACATGCCATCGCTCATAGATCTACTCCCCTATGTTATTTCTAAACGTTATCAACAAAGATACCACCAACACCTATAAAAAAATTTGTATTACAACAGCTATCCCGCTGTGACAAAACATGTTACCATGAAGGCTGATTCTGACGAAACTCAAAAAACACTACAATAGGCAACACATCACTATCTAACTGCACCCCCTCACCATCAAAAGCAATCACCTCAACCTCATAAACCCCATGTGAAACATTAAATACATCAAATGCACCTACACACCCGTCACTCAAATTCTCATCAACAACCATATTTTCCCCGCTAATAATCAAATTCCGTGTATAAAACTCCACATAATCAACATTCTCACGCACATCGGCTTTAATCACCAACCGATCATTCAGCACAAGCGAAACATCAAGCAAATCGAATAAATACACATACGCCCATGATACATTCAAAAAATACACATACCCTATCCGAATATTGGAAATATTAATCAATCTGCTCACTGACACATTCACCGATTCAGACCACACACTCTCCAACCCCTGCTCATCTCTAGTTTTCACCCGAATACTATAATTACCCGTAGCCCAAGCATGCATACGCGACACAGAGTCACCTGAGGGAACATACTCCGTCCATCCACTATCCGTTCCATCACCCCAATCAAACAAATACGCAACACCATCCCCATCAGGATCCGTGGTATTCGCAGTATACGTTTGACTCACCTGCGTCTTCACAATTGATGGCCCCCACAAAACAGGTTTCACCGGAGCACGATTAGACTGATTTGACGTGGTAAACACAAAAACCTCCCGAGTCCACTCACCACTCTTTGAATCAGTGACATTCACAAACCACAGATACTGTCTATCAAGCTCAAGCTGCTCAATGACACACTGCTTTGTTCCGTTATGCTCAAACACACCTGAACTATTACCCACATCCGGACACGTCTCAATAGACCACGAAAAAAGATCCCCCTCAGGATCCTCAATCATCACCTCTAGAACACCAATATCAATACCTACATCTTCAGCATCATACACCGGCTGCTCATCATACATCACGGGAGGATAATTCTTAGACACATTCACAAACACCGCCCCATTAAACACGGTCACACTAACCTGCCCACCCGTCTCATCAGATACCTTAACATCCTGTAACACCAACGAAGACATACCAATAACGTCACGAGCGACAAAGCCAATCGTACAAAACACCCCCGGCTTGCTCACCGTAGAAGTAGCAGGTACTGTTAACCCATACACATCAGCAATCCATCCATCTGAATTATTGATAACACCGGGATTAAAAAACGTATTCTGCGCATCAGCAAACAAATCCCCTTCCTCAACATACACTGCTTCAACCAATAACGGATCAAAAACAAACTGATCAAATGACACTCCATTAATTGGTACCGCGGGACTCACATACACATCAACCGTAAAGGAACTGTTTACTAACACTGTTTGATTCCCTGGTTCAACTTCTACAATAGTCTCCTGCAGATTACTGTAAAAAATCTTTGTCACACGCGAATCAACACCAGAATTAAAAAATACCGAAAAACTAACTAACATTATAACAACAACTAAAGCTGGTGACAATAAGATTCTCGCTTGGTGTATCTTCTCCAAATATACCTACCCCCAATTTTTGATATCTTATTACGATTTAGATTTTATAAAGATTTCGCTAATATAAATCTTGTCATGCAAAAAATATATTAAAAAATATAAGGGGATTTAATTTTCCCCAATACACCTATTGCTTTATTTTTTTGGAGGTTTACGTTCTAAATAGAGATAACCCGCCTTAAAGAGTACAACGACTACAATGACTATAGCTGCCACTATCGCTAGAATTATCCAATACCATGATGTTTCTTCAGGTTCGCTTATCTCTGTTATTTCGCTTCCAATAATTGCAAATGATGATGTCCCGGGTGATATCGCTTGATAATAAACATACGTTTCATCTTCATTTAAGATGGTTGTTTCTAGTTCAATCCATTCTCCGTTATGATAGCGCATGAGTGTTACTGTTTCTTTATCAATGTTGTTTTCCGTAAACCAACTTTGTGGTACTTTGAATTTGATTTTTAATGATTGAATATCGCTTTCGTTAACTGATTCATTACCAGCGATAACATCGATTTCAAGATAGGAATATACATGTTTATCGGCCTCTTCCGGAACTTGGTTGTCTGTATCTGTTACTTTTTCGATGGTTACTTTTACATCTGTTAGATCTGTATTTGCAGTGAACTCGATGCTGTCTACGCCAGTTCCCTCGGCGTCGTCTGATGCTGCTTCTTTGCTTTCACCGGTGGTGACATTACCCACCATTGCGACGCCAATTACTTTAAATGAGTACACCGTTGATTGGGTGGTTTGAGAGGCAGAATCTGTAGCATCAATTGAGTATGTGATAGTTTTTCCAGTGGTAAATGGTCCTATGGTTGCAGTATACGTGTTGCCATTTGATATGCTCATAGTGGTTGTGTGTTCTGATCCATCATCATAGTAGAGATTTACAGATAGTAGGTTAGTGTCATCGGTTACTGTGGCATAAATGGTTATGGTGTCCTCTTTGGTTACTTTTGTTGGGGTGTGATATATGGATGATATGGTAGGTGGGTTGTCTTGTGTTGCTTCAGATATTGTGACTTCTGCGGTATCTGTTGCTGTTGAATCGGTATCATCGGTGACGGTCAATGTTGCTGTGTAGGTATCTGCAGAGCTATAGGAGTGCGTCGGGTTTTGCTCGGTTGAGCTGGATGCGTCACCAAAGTCCCAGCTGTATGAATACGGTGATGTTCCTCCACTTGCTGAGCCAGTGAACTCTATTGAACTTCCGACGGTGCCCTCATATGGACCATTTGCATTGGCAGTTAATCCAAAGGTACCGTCTTGGGTGCCTTGTTGACCGTTGTTATTCGTTGTTTGGGTTTCGTCAGTGGTAAAAGTAGAATCAGTTGAATTCACGGAGCTTCCTGCTCTATCATAAGATATTACTCTGTAGTGATAGGTAGTACTTGCGGAAAGGCTGGTGAGGGTAATAGCATGTGAGGTAGCATAGGATCCTGTTTTGGTGTTTCCATAGGAACTGGTTGTCCCATACTCAACAGTTGCATTTGTTGTTTCATTGGTAGTCCAGGAGATAACCGCTGAGTTTTCATCAACACTATCTGATGAAGGACCAACCGTTATATTTGGAGCAGTGTTATCAACGGTTACATTAATTGAATACGAATTATTAATAGCAGTACTGTTTATCACATAGAGTCTAAGTATGTATTCTGTTTCTGCTACTAATGAGGTGTTCCAAGTGGCTAGAACACTTGAGCTAACGGGAGAAGTTGAGTTTGAGATATGTGTCCACGTGGATCCATTGTCAGATGAATGGTTGACCCAATATTTGCTAAATGCTGGGCCAGAAGCAGTACCAGTAATTGAGATAGTCTGCCGCACATACTCGTTATTTGAAGGCGCGGTAATTGATGCATTCATCGCAGCACTTACAATTGTGGTATATGCATCCCCTGATGCATCATAGTCATTTTCGACATTTCCTGCATTATCGGTGGCAATTGATCTGAAATAGTAAGTGTTGCCGATGGAGCCATTGGTAAATTGGGAATATCCGTTTGCATTTTGTCCTGTGAGCCATGTTGTCCAGGTTCCCTCAGAACCATTTTTTGTCTGTATAATGCAACTTGCTACATCACTTGAGGCATCTGATGATGTCCAGCTTACATTAACAGGTATACTATTATATTGAGATAGCGTGGTAATTTCTGAGGTCGGTCGTACTGTATCGATTAATATATGAGTAGTTTTTATTGACTCGGTGTTAGTTGCATTATCTTTGGAGAAGTATTTCAGTGTCCTATTGCCCTGTGAGGTAAATGAGATTGCGGTAGAATATTCATCTTCTGCTGTTTGTGTTGGATCACTTCCATCTTTTGTATAATACGTTTTATATATGCCGCTGGTGTCATCCGTCGCATTTAATGTAACAGTTACAGGGGTAGTTGTTTGCCATCCTGAAGGGCCATCGTCAGAGGTTGATGGATCAGTGGTATCTACTCGTAAGGTTTCTGTATGGGTGTTTTCTATATTGGGTGTTGTGTTTTTATCATAAGAATAGAATTTGATTGTCCATATGTCATCTCCTAGTTCATTTTCCCCGCCGATTGTAAATGGAGCAGCATACTGGGTTCTGTTTACATTAGAGTTGTTTGTTGGGTCGCTTCCATCGGTGGTATAATATGTTTTATTCACTCCTTTTCCATTGTCTGTTGGTGTAAATGTTACTGTTACGTCTGAGGTTTGCCATCCTGAGAGTATATTATCTGTTGTTGTAGGTGGTTTATCATCAACGGAAATTCCGGTTTGACTGGTGACTGTCTGGTTTTCATTTGGCGGTGTAGCGGTATCTATAGCGGTCACTGCGTAGTAGAAGGTTGTTCCATCTGTTGCGGTGGTATCATCATAGGTGGTTGTAGATCGGGTGGTAATGGTGGTTAAGAGTTGTACATTGCTAGAGGTTACATTGGTGAATGTGCTGCCTCTGCGGTATACTTTGTATCCTGCGAAATCTGGTGCGTTGGATTGATTCCATGAGAGAGTTATTGTGCTTTCAGCGTTTGCTTTATCTGTTGCACTGACCCCTTCTATTGCATTTGGTGGTGTGGTATCTGCGCCAGAGGAGGTGCTAAAGGTTTTATCAACTGAAGTACGTATATTCCCTGCTCTGTCTTGGGATTTTACCTGGTAGTGGTATGTGGTTCCAGATGAAAGACCTGTTAGTGTTCTAGTATGGGAGGTAACTTTTGTGGAGTTAGTACTGGTTGTTCCATAATCTGTTGTTGTTCCATATTCAATAGTGCTCGTGGATGATTCATCTGTGGTCCATGTAATCGTGGCACTGGTTTGAGTGATACCACTACTTTGCACGTTAGATATAGAAGGCGCTGTTGTATCAAGATTGATAGTGTCACTGACGGCTGTTGCGGAGTTCCCAGCAAGATCTTTAACCTGGAAGTTAACGGTTTTTGTTCCGCTACCTGATGAAAGCTGCCAATTTGCTTTTTCTTCGTTGTATGATTCCCAGCTTGACCAGTTGCTTCCGGAGTTGTTGAATCGCATTTTCATATTGTAGGTATCAGATGCACTTAACGTAAGGGTGGCATTAGTGCTATTTGTATATGGTTGATCTGAGTTAATTGATATATCAAGGTTTGTAGGCGTGGTCGTGTCAAGTGTGATGTTATCTGAGTTCACATCTGATATTTTTCCTGCTCTATCTTTTACTTTAATATATACTGTTTTTATACCATTTGAAGAGGTAAGAGACCATTCTTTTGAGGTATTGTATTCTACCCAAGTTCGACCACTGAAGGTCATCTCATTAGCGATCATCATGTATTCGACCCCACTTGTAGCATCCTCTGCACTAATAGATAATGTTACACTTTGATCGTTTGAATAGGTAGCTGGTGTGTCACCTTTGCCGGTGATGGTGAGAGTGACCGATGATGGCTTGGTGGTATCAAGGGTTATACCATCACTTACCGCAGTTGCTATATTTCCTGCGGTATCTTTGACTTGATAGTATACGGTTTTTGATCCATCAGTAGAGGTTAATGTCCAATCGCGTGTACTCTGGAAATCCTCCCAGTCGGTATAATTTCCACCAGCGTTTTTAAATTGCATTTTTTTACTAGAGTTATCTGTTGCTGAAATTGTGGTCAAACTTACAGAGGTAGTGTTGGTATATTGATCATTATTTTCTATCTCAAAACTAACCCCCGTTGGTGCAGCGGTATCTATCACAATCGTTTGCGTAGTATCAGATTCATTTGCCTGGTTACCCGTTGCTTCGTCAGATACTTTTATTCGATAGGTACCATCAGATAATATATTAGTGTTGTCGTCTTTGCCATTCCACGTCGCAGTATAGGTACCAGAGCCGAAGCTTGTTTCAGAGAGTGAAATTCCTGTTTTTTCCAAAACACTCGTGGCATTATAGATATTAAGATACAAATCCTGTCCTCCATCTGCACTGACCGTTATAAGCGTGGTATCTTTTGTTCCATCAGAATTTGGGCTAAATGGATCATTAGAAGCAGATATTTCACTTACTCCACTTGCGGTGAGTGCTCCAACAGTTTCATTCTCAAAATCAGTGTAATTACATGAGGCGGTGGTATGTACATTACTTGCTTCATCCAAGAGCACCCAGGTGCCGCTAATATTTGCGCCTATGCGTAAATATCCAAGCATATATGGACCATCTGTCTCAGATGAATATATATTGTTTCCCTCGAAATACAGCGTGACAGTTTTTTCGCCAACTGTCCATAGTGTATTATGATTACTGTTGTTGCTATCGGAGGTAATCCATGTTGAACCACTACTTGAGTACAAATCTCCGTATACATCAAAGTTTGAGCTTGCAGACGTCACGTTAATAGTCATCGATATTGCCAGATATTCGTATTCATCATCTGCATCTGAATTTATGAATGATGATGAATAGTTACCCATTATATAACCCGCAGCAGCACTAGTATTATGTTCAAAGTCAGTATAGGCATACGCAGCAGCAGTGGTGAACACATTCGTTGCCCGGGTTATCTCACCAATATCAGTTTTTGATACCGCAACATAAGATACAGTGTAGGGTCCATTAAGTTTCTTTGCATAAATCTTCAAGCCGTCAAATGAAAAATTGACCGGTCTTTCACCAGTTGTATAACTTGTCGCAGGTATTTTTTTGCCGGTGATAAACGTACCATTTGGATCTACAAGTGCTGCAGATACAGAATATGAACCTGCTGTGTTAAATGTGATGTTTGCGGATATATTAAGATAATCATATCCTTCATGTGATCCGGGACTATCATACACGCCTCCAAAGGTGACCTCACCTATTGATACGCTTGCTCCAAACTCATCGTAGCTATAGATGTTAACTAAATCAAATTCCCCAGAATCAATGAGATTCATGTCACTTGCTCTTCTCATCTCAATATATATTTTTTCCGGATCTTTCCCTGAAGCATTGATAAGACTCCCATCAAATGATAAGTTTACTTCAGTCTCCCCGTTTACCGTTGTTGTATTCTGACTCCAAGCAATATCTGTGTAATCACCAGCGAGCAACACTCCACTGTACTGGTATTCATTACTTATCGCGGAATATGTACTAATATTTACCTTTAAGTTACCATTGCTACTTGTATCATTGGTACCGTTAATATGTCCTACTGGAGCAGAAAAATCGGTTGCATCGTAATCACTACTTGTTGTATATCTATCAATCGTATCGATCAAACTATCTGTACCTACTTTTCGTAGTTCTAATCTCACATGATATGGTCCATCGAGTCCCTTGTCATAAATGTCTCCTCCATCAAAAAGCAGATTAAATGTTTGTACACCACTTGGATTTACAGTTATCTCAGTTGTATTAAATGATATCCACTGCCAGCTATATCCTAATTCTTGATGTAGATCACCATTTATTTTGTATTTACCAGAAACAGTTGAATTTACAGTTACATTTATTTTAAGATCACCATTTGAGATCTCATCTTCTGCTCCATCGATCATATCAACAAATTCAATTCCCGCACTCGCAAAATCCGATGCATCATAATCATTTGTTTGATACTGCTCGATTATGTCGTATTGTCTCCATTCACCGGTGTTTGAACATAACTCTATTCGTATGTCATACGGTCCATCTATCCCTTTGTTTCTAATCTGTGCCCCATCAAACGTTATATTATACAATTGCACCCCATTGCCATTATGCGTGATGGTTTCTCCTTGCCAGTCTATCCACTGCCATGAGCCTGGAGATTCCTTGTGAAGATCACATTGCAACCAGTATTCGTTACTACTACCTGTTGTAGAGTTTACTGCAACCGTGAGTTGAAGTCCGCTGTATGATGCTTCAGAGCCCACGCCCTGATCAAAGGGGTAGGTGTCATCATCAACCAGTGTGACAGTTGATCTCTGGAACTCATCGTGATTATATGAGCTGGTGCTATAGTCATCTATTGAATCAATCATCGTCCAGGTTGTCTCATTCATTATTTGTATACGCACTGTATATGGTCCATTAAATGCGCTGTCGTATATGCGTTCTCCGTCAAATTTGAGTTTAACGACTTGTTCGCCGGTGCCATCAAGCTCGATTTGTTGCCCTTTCCATGTGATCCAGTGCCAGTCATAACCACTTCTTTTCTCTAGATCTCCATGCATCCAATAGGTACCATCGCTAGCGCTATCAACGGTTACATTTAATTCAAGATAATTATATAAATCATCTTCGTCTTCAACTGTATCGTTACCCCAGTCTTCAACACTCACCAGTGTTACATCAGGTGTAGCAAACTCAGAGTAGCTATACTCATCTGTGGTATACTGCTCAATCATATCTTGCTCGGTCCACGTAGCAACATCTCTTAACTCAAGCCGGATATGATATGGCCCATCAATTTCACTATTTTGTATGGTCTGACCGCTAAATACTATCGTTATATTCCTTTCTTCATTTGCATCGAATTCATCATTTCCGTTGTTACTCTGCCAGGATATCCATTCCCAGTTCCAATTTGTTTGTTTGTGTAGATCTGCGCCAAGCCAATAGTAGCCTGATGTACTACAATTGACCGTCACATTAACTTGTAAATCACCGGCACCTGTTTTATAGTCAGACACGCTCATAATCTCAGCGCCAGATTGTTGAAATTCATCATAACTATACCCAGTTATTTGGTATGGTTCATAGCTATCGATCATTCTACCGTCTTGTCTAAGTTCAATTCTGGCTTTATATGGTGAGTTTAACCCTTTGTTTCGTATCTTTACTCCATCAAAATGTAGTATCGCTAGGTCATCTGTTGCTTCTAGATACGTATAGGTTTCTGTGTTATCGATCCACTGCCAGCCACTTGTATCTGAATACAACTCTCCTTCCAACCGATAATATCCGTCTGATCCAACGTTAATTGATACATTAACATCCAGATAATCATATTTATCATCGTTATCGGTGTCGTTACCCCAGTTAGTAATACCACTGGTATTAATTGATGCAGCTGCTGCATCAAAATTATCATAACTGTACGCTGAAGTCTCATAGTCACTGATACTATCAAGTAATTTCCAGGTATCCGTATTGCGTAACTCAAGCCGTAAACTATATGGGCCATTAAGACCGCTATTTCTCATGATTTCTCCCTCGAAGCGAATATTTATTGTTGATTCGCCGCTAGGGATACTTGTCCAGTTGTTTGTCCAGGAGATCCATTCCTCATTATAATTTGATTGTTTCCGAAGATCGGCGGTGAGCTCACAATTAACATACCCGCTCTCATCGGAGTTAACCGGTACATCAATTGAAAGATAATTATAGTTTCCATCTCCATCTGTATCAACACCTGTGTCACTGATCTCGCTTTCATTAAATTCAATTGTTGAACCAATAAAATCAGATGATTGATACCCGCTGGATGTTGTTCCATCATATTTAGCTACACGTCTTCCTTCATCTAGATTTTCTACTTCCAGATGAATATTATATGGTCCATCACATTCAGATGAGCTTATTTGTTCTCCATTAAATTGGAGTATAATTTGCTCTTCTGAATCACTTGAACTTACCGTTTTATATTCGTTTGTCCACCCGATCCAGTACCAATTGTTATTGGACTCCTTACTCAAATCACACCAGATCTCATAATTTCCCGGATCTGAAAATGTAATATTTGCTGTAATGTTTAGGTATTCATAATCGGGACCACCAGTGTTGTTGTACCCCTCATCTGAAACGGATTCAATAGTTACGCCACCAGAGCTAAAATCTGAAGTGTTATATGTATTAATTGATTCATTGTTAAAATGATCTAAATCTGACCATTCACCGGCTCTTCTAACCCATACATCTATATCAAATCGTGTACCTGTTGCAAATGTACTTTGCATGCTCTGACTAAGACTTTGAATACCACTAAGTATTTCAATTGAATCAAAGTATAACTGAATCTCTTGAGGATCTGAATCTTGGATTAGCTGCATATTCTCCCATTGACCCGCAATAAAATTCCAGTCGTTACTACTTTCTTTATGTAAATCCCCTCCAATAGAGTATGTCCCAGTTTCATTTACCTGAAGAGTTACATTAACTACAACATTTCCATCACTTGCTCTCTGATAATCATCATGATCATCGGTGAAGTAAATCGGCCGAATATCTCCTAATCCGGTGAAATCATAGAAATCTGTTTCATAGTTGTCTAAGTTATCTAGCATATTCCAGTTTGAGTCCATTATTTCAAAGGAAATAGTATATGGTCCGTTGTAACCTGCTGTCTGGATACCTGATATATCAAAAGATAAGGTTACATCCTGTTCACCTGCAGATGAAAAAGTAATTTCTTCTTCCGTGTCTGCAATCCAAATCCAGTTATCCCATCCACCTTGATTTATTACTTTATGTAGGCTCCCGTGCACATGATATGAACCTGTTTCACTTGAGTTTATTCTGAGAGTTGTATATAGATATTGGCTATCATTTGAGTCACTTGGGTAGGAGTTATTCTCGATAAATCGTACTGATGGTTGTTCAAAATCACCCAGTGAGTATGAGTTATCTGTGGTAAAATCAAGGTAGTCAAGTTCTGAGCCACCTAATTGTCTGAGCCATAAATTAACACCATAATACCCTTCTTGACCACTGTTTCCGATTTGACTAGCGCTGAAACAAATCGTTACATTATATAAACCCGTAGTGGCAGGTGTGAACTCTTCACTTTCCCAGGTGATCCAGTTCCAACTTGTACTTGTTTCCTTGTATAACTCACCGGAGACTTCATATGTTGAGCCAACCTCACTGATATCCACAGGTACCGTCACCTGCAAATAATCATAATATCCGTTATTGTCCTCGTCATATCCTTGATCTGAGTGGCTGCCTTCAAATATTGCCCCGGGTGTTGAAAAATCAGTATAGCTATGTGCATCAGTTGTGTATTCATTGCTAATCCAGTCATTGTTGTTATGCAGGCTCACATACAGATTATATGGTCCATTGTATCCTGCGCTATAGATGCTTTCACCGGATAAAGTTATATTTACTTCAGTTATGCCACTGTTGAGATATGTTTCATTGCTATCCCAGGTAATCCAGTACCAATCACTGCTATGAATATCACCTTTTATCTCGTAAGTTCCTTCGTAACCATCAGATACATTTATGTTTACCCCAATTTCTAAGTCTCCATCTACTGGGCCATGATCGGAGATATTTACAATTACCGCCCCAGGTCGTGCAAATTGATCGTAATCGTAATTAAGATCAGTATCTGGGTCATAATTAGTAATCCAAGTGTCAGTGCCATATTCACGATGTAAATTAAAGTTTATGTTATACGGGCCATTATATCCACTATTGTAGATATCAGATCCTTCTAACCTTATTGGAACTAGTATGGAGGTATTTGGTTCATTTTCGCCGCCTTCGGAAATAGTTATTGTTCCGCTATTATTCCACGATATACCTTGCCAATCATACCAACCTCCAGACTGCAGCACTTCTTTGTATAGATTTGCATCAACTCTGTAATCGCCACAGACCGAGGCATTAATTGTGGCATTAGCAACTAGCCCTACATACCCATTTGGACCATCTAGGGTATGATGTGAAAAAACATCTTCAAAACAAACTGCGGGTGTTGAAAAATTATTTTTGTTATACGTGCGTGTAGTAGTATAATCAAGATCATCTAGTGAATTCCAGCTTGTTGAATAAAACAGTCCGATCCATGAGTGCCAGTTCCCTTCTTGTGCCTGACTTGCTTTTATTTGTTCTCCATCAAAATATATTTGTACCATATGAGAACCTGCTCCTAAAGAGCTTTGAGTATCATTGAATGTTATCCAGTTATTATTTGAATCTTCTAATCCAGCTTCAACTCTATACGTGCCTGCTGAGGTAACATTTACCGTGACGTTATACACTAAGAAATCATAGTCACCGGGTGTTCCCAGTGGAAAATCTTCAACGCTTTCAATGATGCTCCCCTCGGTTATACCGATGCCTTTTGATGTAAACACTTGATCGCCTGATGGGGCTGTAGCTGTCAGCTTGATATCGTACCAATCTCCATCATC
Source organism: uncultured Thermoplasmatales archaeon (assembly GCA_964601295.1). Taxonomy (GTDB): domain Archaea; phylum Thermoplasmatota; class E2; order DHVEG-1; family DHVEG-1; genus CAZRMY01. Next base: position 16,139 of record CAZRMY010000001.1, read on the forward strand.
TGCGGTGGATGGTATGGTAAATGAGAACCATCCATGTCCATCTGTTGTATCTGTAAATGAACCGCTGCTAAGAGTGTGTTCGCCCATCCAATCCCATGTTACAATTTTCCATGAATAGTCTGCGTTAGCAACCTCTGTTGAATTACTGATGTAACTTAAGGTGTATGTTCCATTACCTGTTGAACCGGGTCGATAATTGTTTTTATCTATATCAAATTCGAGAGAAAGTGAACTGATCTGAATATCCCAGATATCGTCACGCGCCACCGGAGTCGAATAGCTTTCATTTTCAACCCACATCCTGAACATATATTCTCCTGTTGAAAACCCTATCGTGTTAATTACAAACTCATGCTGACCATATGAATCCGTGGTATTTGTGAGTGTAGCATAATATTCTTCCCCAAGATGATCTCCATCTGACACATATTCTTTAAAGATCTCAAGTGTACAGTTTGAATTGGGCAGTCCAGCAGAGGTAATCTCAATGTTAATGTCTTCACCAGCTGCGTACTGCCAGTTATCAATGTCACGTTCCAGGTATGCGCATTGGCTCCAACGCGGTAGCAGGGTTATATTCCTGTTAAATGTTTCATTTACATCAAGATATACTAATTCCCAATGGCCATCATAATTATTGTCAGATGGATTGATTTGTAACTCATATACACCTGCTTTTGCATTTATGCTATATTCCCCGGTACTCTCATTTACCGATGTAGTATTTTCTGACATGGTTATTTCATCCCATAGCCATATGTCTGCATCAAGTGGATTTCCATGGGCATCAGTAATATATCCTGTTATGGTACAGTTTTCAGGTGGCGGTGGACTAAAGTCGTTATAATTATATTTATTGGTCATTGTTTGTATTTCGTCAAGTTCACTACCGGTTTGGCTTCTGACTCGTATGTTTACCCATATGGAGGCGTTACATCCCTTAGCGTAGATTGCTCCTCCATCAAAACTCAGATTAACATATTGTTCGTCGTAATCAACAAATGTAACTCCTTTTCTTACTCCACCAATATATGGATCACCATCATATGAAAAATCACATGTCCCAATGTCTCCTTCAAACTCATAGTAGCCTAATGTTCCAACATCGACCTGCAATCCTATTTGTAGATACTCATAGAGCCCGTCATTATTTTCATCAAGCCCTGAATCAAGTATGGTTCCAGTGAAAAAGATATCTGGTTTGGTGAAATCAGAATATTCATAGCTTTCGGTTACTTTTTGTGCACTATCAAACCAGACATAGCTAGAATTTCGCAGATAAGAAACATCATAGACGATGGTATAGGGGCCGTCTATTTTTTTACGGTATATTCGTTCTGCATCAAACGATAACTCAATTGTTCTTGATCCTGATGAGAGAGTTTTTTGTGTGTCGGTGTTTGTTATCATAACCCCGTTTGAACTGCATAGTTTAGCTTCAACTTTGTAAGATCCTGATTGTGATACATTAACCTTAACTTTTGTTATGAAATAATCATAGTCTCCGTCAGCATCTGAGTCGTAGGGATTTTCATAGAAGTACCCTTCATTAAATTCAGCGAGGGGCTCGGAGGTACCTACTGCAAATATGATTGGTTCGGTAAAACTGGTATCGTTCCAATTTGGGTCATTGTTAGGGATAGATCGTACTGTTGTTTGATTTAGTTCAGTTGTAGTAAGCATCCACTGGCGTCTATTTTTAAATGAGTACGTTTGTGGGATTCGTACAGTGTAGTTCATGTTAAAAGCGGGGTTGCCGTAGTATCCCTCAATTTGTATACTATGTATAGTATCGTTTGTGTCTATTTCTTCGTTTGGCGTCATGCTCATGTTTGCGTATATGGTTATTGGATCCGTTGAAGTTGTATCACCAATAATCCCGCTGATTTCAACAGTTGTAAACTGTGGTTGTATATATGTGTCATCTATTTGATAGTAGGAGAAGGGGATTCGTGCGAGAAGCATGTTTTCTTCGAAATATCCACTTTGAGTGAAAGATGCATTGATAGAGCTTTTTAGAGTGTCTGCTTCATCAGCATCGATTTGTCCATTGAGGTCGCTGTCTGTCATTATTCGGATGATTTGGGGGTTGCCTGTTATTGTCCGTGATAATTGTGCGTAGGACAAATTCGTGTTGACAATGTTTAGATTCACATGGATATCGTCAGGATCAGTAGCTGTTAATGATATATTGTGTTCAAGTGTTTCATTTGCAGCTACGGTTACTTCGATCACGTTGTTTATATAGCCGCCGATACCTAGTGGTGGTCCTTCTCGTGTTTCGCCAATGATTTTTGCTAATGTTATGAGATAGAAGGTACCTGCATAGGTTGATGTATTGTAATATCCTGTTTCATCGGTGCTTGGCATGTCGAAGAAATCTTTTTCGCTTTCATATGGATGCAGAGGATCATACAGTATCAGTTGTACATCCTCAAGGGGTGTACTCTCTGATTTTATGAATCCTTCGATAAACGCATTCGATGGTGGCTTTGTTTCCATGTACAATGTTCCAAGATCTATATCTTGGTTAGAGATCGCTGTTTCAATCTCTGTAGCATTTGTGAAATATCCATCTTTAGCGAAAAATACTTCAAAATCATCTGCATCTCCAGCTATGCAGCCAACTGAGAAATTCCCGTTTTCATCGGTTTCTGTCTGGTTTTCAAAATAATTTGGTCCTTCAATTGCTACAGTTACATTTGAGATAGGCTCATTTGTGTCAATATCACGGATAGTGCCATTTACATGGGCAGTAATATCCCAGATTTTTTCAAGCTCTAATCTTTCAATATCCACAATGCCTTCATATTCCATCATTGTAATAAGATTCCTTATGCCTTCTTGTCTTTCATAGTTGGTTACATAGCCTTCTGCAGAACACACAAAGCATAGTTCACCATCAGCTGCTTCAGAGACTGATTGATTTATACTAAAATGTAGTTCAAATTGCCCGTTTTGAGCTGTTTCTGTGCTGTTTAAAATCGTTGTAGGGTTATCCCTTGGATACGCAGCGCTCACGGTTGCATATGGTATCGCAAGATCTGATCTTTCCATATAGACTGATCCTGTGACGGTAATGTTTACTTCTCCCTCTATACCGTCCCCTCCAGGGTCGTCTCCACCTGAGGCTATGGAAAAGTTTAAATTTTCAACATGTGTGTAATCCTCACTGATGCTGATACTATTCCATACAGATGGAAACACCATTTCCTTAGATGCCATTAGATCATAATCGCCCGTTGGCAGATCTGTAAAATTGTAATACCCTTCCCCATCGGAGATCGTATTATTCATATAACCAGTTGCATTGTTAATTATCTCTATTTCGGCACCATTAATTCGTTCACCGTTGTCCTCCCATTTCACATAGCCAGATACTGATGAGTTACCAGATTCATCACCTTGCTGTCCCCCGCCATCTGTTTCGGTAGTAAAACTCCATATCTCGCTGCTATTACTTTCGTCATGTGTATCCCATGCAACAATCCTCCAATAATATGTAGTATCGCTATCCAATGGCATTAGAGTATAGCTTGTGCTTGTATGATTTTGAGCGATTTGACCAGGTGGATTGCTGCTTCCAAAATAAATATCAAAGGTTACATCATCACCATCTGGATCATCACATGACCAGCTAATAGCAGTATCCGTGGGTCTATCCACCGATCCATCAGGAGGCGTCTCACCATTCGGCCGATTAGGTGGATTATTTCCCCCAGCAGAGGTGGTGGCAAACCAGAATGTTTCATTAGTCCAATTACCACTGCCGTAATCGCTGCAGTTTACATACCAATAATACGTTGTATCATATGCTAATGATCCTGTTATATCACAGTATTTAGTCCCATTTTCATCATTTGATGTAATATTGCTCCCAATATTTGGACTGGTTTCAATAGACCAATTGAGCAAATCTCCCTCAGAATCATTTATAGAAACATACAAGTGGGATATATCAATAGGCACCCCTGTTGTTTGATTATTTGGATAGGGGTTCGTAAACTCTGGTGAATTATTACTGCTACCACCGGTGCTATCTGTTTCAGTAGTAAACCAAAATGTTTCATTGGTCCAATTACCACTACCGTAATCGCTGCAGTTTACATACCAATAATAGGTTGTATCATACGCTAATGGACCAACAGTGCATGATTTAGTACCGTTAGTTTCATCAGAACCAAAATCACTACCAATATCAGGCGATGTCGTGATATACCAGTCAAAATGATCCCCTTCAGGATCCTCAATCAACACGCTTAAAGAAGAAAGACTTTGTGAAACATCCGTAGAGGTGTTACTGGGATCCGCTGAGGTAACATCAGGCTCATAGTTATGCTCATGGTCATCTTGACCTTCTATGGTAATCTCTGCTGCGGCGATATCCGCATCATTATCCCACAAGGGGTTCGGCGCATCTCCTCCGTTATCCTCAAAAATATAAATGGTGTTCCCTACAGAAACGTTAAGCAGGGCATCTTGATTCTCTCCAGCATTGTGTGAATCTTCTGAGTCCGTTAAATTAAAGAACCCCCAGAAACAGCCATCATCGGGTTGATTCTCATCCCCCCAGGGGCCATATGTAACATTATCATACACAGGGAAAAAGATAGTTTCATCAGTATTATTATTTGTTACATACAAGCAATACGGTGGTTCTGCGGGTCCAAACAGGTTATCTAGTGAAACATTCACAAACACGATGTCATCGATATCAAAGCCCGATGATTGTACCATACCGCCCTGATCTTCAAAAAACGTTATCATGTAATCACCAGACGGCCCCTCTGCATGGATCCGTGGTAACATGGTCACAAAAGATGCTATCATCAGTAATCCTACAATATAACAGCTTAAAATTTTCCTATATATCTCTCTCTTTTTACTAAATGTTTTTTGCATTTGCATCCACCTTTTTCCCTCAAAGCTCAATTTGAGCTGTTGTGTAAAACACACAATGCTAGTGATTAGCGGAAGGATGAATAAATTATACGATTATATATCTTTCTATATGTTTGAAAAAATGCTTTTTTTATTTTAATAAACATATTTTTATTTTACAATGTCTCTCTGTTTTACATATTTAGGTGTTTATGTAGGTGATGATACGCTATTTGTACATGGTCATACTATTGTTTTTTTAGGAGGTGTTATTTTGTCATCTGGGCTTTTTTCCAGCTAATCTTTATATATTGCAATTTGAAAACACTATGCACGATAACAAATAACGTGATATTAAATATCACGGAAATGGAAAGTAAAGGTTGGAAAAGAAATGAAACCACGCCGAAGCTCATGTTCAAATAATACTATCCGTTTTTTTTCCGTAATTTTGATAAGTGCAATGTTTTTAAACATTGGATTTAGTGCAATTTCAACCTTAGCACAAACACCTACCTCCACCCAACAATATACCATCTCGTTTTCCGAACCTGTTCTTTCTGAAACAAAAATCGCCAACCAAGTATTCACCCAGATCACTATCGATGATTGTATAACTCACGGGCAGACTGGCACACCAGCACTCCCTATGAAAACCATCCATGTTCTCATACCATACCACACAAAGGTTGAACATGTGGATGCCACGCCGCTTTCCTCAAAATCGTTACCACTCAATGTGATGGATAAACCAATCATGCCACAGCAGGACCTACAACCCCTTAGTTTTACTATAGAACGACCGAAATTGCAGATGCTATCTGAGGTTTACAATTCAAAACAGCCTGTCAACCCACAATTGATCACCACTCATCATTTAACATATTGCCGAGGATTTCCAATTTTAACCCTACAGGTACATCCAGTACAATATACACCGGGCTTAGGAACATTAGAATATTATCCAAAAATACAGATCACGGTCCATACTACTCATCAAACTAATTATGCTGCTAACTCACCGTTACTTCGAATGAATCCTGCAGACATGTCGTTAGTAGAAAATCTTGTGATAAACCCTGAGACGCTCTCCACATATGATACTCAAGATTACCGGTTCTTATCCTCAAATGGGTTATGCAACCCTGCAGAAAATTATAGGTATGTTGTGATCACAGATGAGACATTGAACAATGCAACTGGTGAGTTATACAACTGGTCAGATTTACTTGTGCATAGAGCACAGCATAATAACCTCTCTACCACACTTGTCACTGTTGAAGAAATAAACTGTTGTCAATCATACTGGAATGACACCGAGCTGTATAATGACACGGCAGCGCATATTCGTGGATTTATCAGAGATGCATATCTGAACTGGGGTACAGAATATGTTGTGCTAGGTGGTGATAGTGATGTTGTTGCTGCTCGCATGTTTTATGTAACTGATGCTGATGGATATGCTTACCCGGATATGCCTTGTGACCTCTATTATAGTAATCTCGATGGTACCTGGCGCGATACTACTAATGATGTATGGGGCGGGGGAAAAAACAGTGATGCCAATGATTATCACGCGGAAGTATTTGTCGGTCGTATGACAGTAAGCACCGCTGCAGAATTATCCAATTTTATCGAGAAAATCATATGGTATGACACACAAGCATCAGATGAGTTCCTTAACAAGGCTGTTTTTTTCGGTGGGAATCTTGGCTGGTCTGTCACCTCAGCAGACTACATGGAAGAAATACGAACTGGAGAAGATCCACATTTCTACACATGCACGGGATTCACCGAATACAATACTTTGCATTCTGCATATCAGTTCAATGTTTCACAATGCGTGTATTATGATCAGGGAGGAAATATTCCAACTGATTATAAAACCATAATAAATAACAATAACGCCTGTCTGATAAACCATTTGAGCCACGGCTCGCCTACGACAGCATTAGATATGCCATTGTATCAACTTGCAAGTCTTACCAACACCAATTATTTTTTCAGCTATTCCGGACAGTGCCTATCTGGAAGGTTTACATCTGGTGATACCGCTGAGAAAAAAATTACCGCGCAATCCAATGGACATGGCGCCTTTGCAGTCATATGGAATACGGGATACGGCTGGGCAGATACCGTTAACACAAATGGTCCTAATCAATATTTACAACGACATTTCTGGGATTATTTGTTCACACATGATACCACTGATTGGGCGTTGGGTAACGCTCATTATTACGCCAAAGATTGTATAGCCGATTATGCAGATTCAGGTGTTCATTTTGCCTGGTGTTACAACTGGTATAGTACGCATTTATTTGGTGATCCCGCACAACTGCTTCGAGTGGCCGCCTCAGATGAAGCTATCGTTATTGACAATGAACTACCACTTGATGAAACACGTAATCTTTCAAGCGGTATAGTTGATTTATCGGTGAATGTGTCTGATCCCGAAAACGATCTTATGGACATACATTTGTATACCAACAACTCAGGAACATGGTCCTTAATTGGGGAGAACCTCTCAGTATCAAACGGAAGGATCACCCAAAGAGTTTTTGTTTCCTCAGATAACCCGGTTTTCTGGTGGAAAGTAACCGCTTATGATAAACAAGGCTCAAGCGGATGGACCAACGCTACATATCATTTTTCATTATTGTTATACAATGAAACCCCTTCAAATCAAGCTACCAATGTTTCAATATCTCTAAGAAATATTACTATCCAGGTGTATACTGATAATACTAGTCGATTCAACTGGACTATATCCACAACACCACATATCGGCAATTGCACAGTTATCAATCAAACAGCGTTACATATCTCTTGCCCTCTAGCAAATTTAACCTATGCTACAACCTATAACTGGTCATTAAATATTTCTCACTACAACCACCGTAGTTGGACTAATCATACCTACTCTTTTACCACCGAGAATGCACCTGTAAATTACCCGCCACTATGCCGTAATAACTCGCCACATAATCAGACAACACTTGTTTCAATCGGCACTACTGCTTTGCAAATCTATATTATTGATGGGGAAAATGATGCTTTCAACTGGTCCATTGAAACATCCCCTGATATCGGCAGCAGCCACCATAACGATAGTACCAATGGCTTAAAAATCTGTAACATAACGGATTTGGACTATGAGACTACCTATACCTGGTATGTCAACATCACCGATACCACCACAGGTCTACAATCGAATTACTCCTATTGGTTTACCACTGAAGAAGCACCAGCTCCAAAGCCGGATCCACAACCTAAACCACGTCACACCTATACTCCCACCATACCATCAAACACCGCTCCGCAAATCCCCCAAATAGTGGATGGTACAGAAACTGGTTACATAGATACATCATACACCATTATTGTGACCACTACTGATTCAGATGAGGACGACGTTCAATACCTGGTTAACTGGGATGATGAATCAAATACTCTTTGGACTGAATTAACGCCCTCTGGCACAAACACTTCAGTAGCACATACCTGGAATGCTACCGGTGTATACAATGTAACCGTCAAAGCAAAAGATGAACACAGCACCGAAAGCAGCTGGAGTGACCCATTCACGGTGACAATAAAAAAATCTCAGGTACCTCAGATTCCTACCGAGTCTCATCAAAAACCATCCGTAGATATTAACCAGACATCAAATGATACATTTTGCCAGTTTAATGCCTTAAATCTCACAGGCAACATGACAGAAAATGTCACCTATATCTGGGATTTTGGAGACGGAACACTGGGCACGGGCATTCAACCCGATCATCAATATGACACCTCGGGTCTTTACCATGTAACATTAAAAACCGTAAACTTAAATGGAGATGTTATCGATGAAGTAACCTTCACTGTTACCATCAATCCGACATCTTCTCCTGCAACATACGATCCTCTTACAAGTTCATCACCAAAGGAACATGATATATTTACTGCTCCATTGTTCTATGTGTGTATTGTATTGGGTATCCTTTGTTTTACGTATGGTGGATTATGGATTCGACGTTGGAACACATAAACTGAAAAAAAATTGGGATTACTGGTAATTAACTACTTTTTGAGTATTTTTTACTCCATCGAACTCGCCGTGGAATACGTTTAAGTTTCAACATATTTTTCTGACATTTGTTTTTACAGAAGTAAAAAACAGCACCATCTTTTTTGACATACAGTTTGCCGGTACCCGGTTCAATTTCGTTGCCACAAAATGAACATGTTCTCCGCTCAACCATTATTTCTTACACCTCATGAATTGATTTACTACCGTGGTCCTCCGAGTCTTTTTGCTTCGCGTTGTGTCTCACTGAGCATGAGGATATCACCAAGGCGAACAGGCCCCATCACGTTACGGGTGATAATTTTGCCTTTGTCTCGTCCGTCGAGTACGCGGACTTTGACCTGAGATGCTTCACCTGCCATGCCGGTTCGATCGATGATTTCAACTACTTCGCATGGTGTTCCTTCGATCATGATTCTAACCTTGTTTCTGTACAGCGTTGATTTTTTTGACCATATTTTCGATGCTGTCTTTGTCTTTTCCTACGTTCATAATGGCTATAGCCGTGGTGGGAACTGTTAGGCCAGCTGCGGCACCAAGTTCCTGTTTACTTGACACATAAGTATAGGGTATCTTTTTTTCTTCGCATAGAAGTGGCATGTGTGCGAGGATTTCTTCAGGTGTTACGTCTTCGGCCATGACAAGGAGTTTTGCTTGCCCTCGTTCGACTTGTTTGGTGGCTTCGTTGGCACCCTTGCTTATTTTTCCGGAATCTCGAGCTTTTTCTACGAGTTCATAGGCTAAATCCTGCATTTCTTTTGATGCTTTGAATCGTACATACATTGCCATTGTGTCTTTTAGCCTCCTTTATAGAGCTTTCATCGACCCAGTATGATAGGTTTGATGGGTAAGACGTACACGTTGGAATAGAGGCCCCCTATAAAAAGCTTTTTAGGATGCGTGGCTGAGTTAAAGGGGTAATGGAATGCGTTCTACTTCAAGTTTGTCTGCGGTAGGGTATTCCTCTGTGAGATAGCAGTGGTGACCATGTTGTGTCAGCTGTGCGGCGATGGTTTGTAGTATCCAGGGTGCAAGTTCAATGCGTTGTTGGACTGTATTGATAGTTATTAGGTGTTTTTTTATATGGTATGTTTTTTTGAGGTAGGCGCTAAGTTTTGTTAGAGATGTGTTTTGATTAGGTAGTATTATTCCTTTGATGATGGTTCCGTCCTGGGTGATAATGTCGTAGGGTTGTGCCGTATTGTGTGCGCGGCGGAGGATTCGATTTTTAAGTTGTACACCGTCTTTAAAGGATACTGAGCAGTAGTGCACACCGATATCAAGGGTGCTTTCTTGTACATGCTGGAGCACGTGGTAGGCGGTTTCTTGGCTATGTTTTACTGCGGCTGATAGCTCGCTTTTGGTCGTATATCCTTTATTTATAAGGTTTGTTTGGTTGGTTTCTGAGAATTCAAGTTCATTGAGATTCACATAATGTATGCCTTGATTGTTTGCCCATGTTATAAGCTGTATGAGGTCTTTTTCTTTGTGAGGTAGCGCGGGTATTTCTATAGCTACGTCAACATCTTGTTTCAGGGTTTCCTGCAGTGGTTTTTTTTGAGGGCTTTTGTTCATTTGGATCCAGAAATGTGGGTGAGGATGAAAGCGTATTTCGTCGAGTCCGCTGTGGATTAAATCCGGTATATATTGAGTGTTGGTTGTACCGTGTGTGTAAAGATGGATGTGAAATGATTCGCCAAAATAGTTTTTGAGATGTTGTATATATGTTTGGGTGCGTTGCCAGACAACTAGAGGGTCTCCACCAGTGATGCCTACACCGGTTGCGTCTATCAACTGCGCTTCTTGGTAGAGTATATCGATATCTTGTTCACTGGTGAGTTCCCATTCATCTGCAAAGATACGATCGGTGTTTTTTTTGCTGATGCTCAATGGGCAGTAGTAGCAGTTTACAGTGCATAAACCTGTTATGAGGATAACCATTTTGCTTCCGTGGGCACACATTTTGCAGGCGGGTGAAAGTGGTGGTGTGTAGGTGCTTTGATTATGCCATTTGTTGATTGTTTTCATGGACGAGCAGTGAGGGAGAGTATGTCTGCTATTTTAAAAACCCTTGTTAATTTTGTTTAAGTGTTGTTAAAACATGTTTTTTTAATCATTTTTTTAGATAAATTTATATAGGTGTTATGGATTCGGCGGGTGCGGTGAGGAAGGGCTACCCTTTTCATGTATTTATCCCCTGAAACCCTTCTTCCCCCCTTTGATTTTAGGCCTGTAGTGTTTATCAGTACTGGCTATTTTGTATATGAAAAAGTTGGGTGTATGATGTGGGCCCGGAGAGATTTGAACTCTCGACCTCCCGGTTATCAGCCGGGTGCTCCAACCAATCTAAGCTACGAGCCCGAAATTTTTGGTGGTGGTAATACAGTTGTGCTATTTAACTTTTTTAACCTTCCATGTGCGCTCTTTTTCTTTGTTCGTACAACTTTTAATAAGTTATATTTATATATACTGCACACTAATTAATATTGTTAAGGAGGTACATCTAGTAGGGTAGATGTGGAACAGGTAGTATGGGCTTTGAAGGTTCTACGAGTAGATGGCTGATTGGGAGTGCAAGTATCGCTTCAGTTTTAATATTGATAGGAGCGTCTATAGTTCCACATGTTTTCGTAGATGATTCTGAGACCAGCAATACCGTTGATTTGGATGACGAGTGGGATATTATTATCCCAGATGATTATGCAAGTATTATGGAGGCGTTTGATCATGCAATTTCAGGTGATCGTATTTTTGTGCGTAATGGCACACATCCTGTCCGCTCTCGTCTGTGGCGGTCAACCAGTGTTTCTAAACAGAATATCACCTTATGGGGCGCGGGATCACGTTCTACGATTATTGATGTGATGGGTACTCCTCTGTATTTTTCTGGTGATGCAGTCGTTTTACGCGGGTTTACCCTTCGAGGTAATAATGAAAACGGTTCGTTGTTGGTGTTATCCTACTGTCATGATTGTATGGTTGAGGATGTCTTTTTTGATATCTATGATTGGATGGATGGCAGAGAGTATGGCATTAAATGTTATGGTCTGGTTAATTTCATCTTTCGTAATAACCAAGTTTGCAATGGGGAGTATGGTTTAACTTTAGATGGATGCCAGCATAGCTTATTTGAGCAGAATCATTTTGAACGCATAGATTACGCAGTGCGGCTTGATGAAGGATACACCAAGGACTCGCGGTTGTTACGACCGCGGTATATTACAAAAGTACTGACCCGCAATAATATTTTTAAAAACAATTCATTCTTTAAAAATTACCAAGGTATCGCAGATTTTTATAGTATTGAAAATCATTATATAGGAAATATTTTTGATTCCAACTGGGGTGCAGGGTTACATATCTCCAACTGCATAACCTGTACAATAGAAAAAAATAGTTTCCATAATGATGGCTTGGAACTTGCTGGATTAGATGAAGAAGATTATCTGCATACCATCCAAGATAACATTGTGAATGATAAGCCATTGTATTACTATGTAGATGAATATGATTTAACTGTCCCAGCCGATGCAGGATGTATCATCCTGATCAAATGTTCTCGAGCGCAGGTTCAGGGGCAAAAAATTTATAATACCACTGTTGGAGTGTTACTAGCTTTTTGTCGACATTGCATTATTTCAGAAAATGAATTTGGATACAATGATTGCGGTGTGTATCTTATGCGATCATATGAAAATACTATTAAAAAAAATAATCTCATCGGTAATACCGCTAACGCCCGTTTTGTTTGCACAAAATTTGTTAACTCCCATCGGAATAATTGGAAACAGAATTACTGGGAGAAACCACTGGGTATACGCCCTCTGTTAAAACGTTTGCCCGTACGCATCCCCGGTCGTATATATTTAGAACGCAGATCACTTCTGTTTAACAGACTTAGATTTCGTTTATTTGGCATACCTGTGGGAAACTATGATATACGCCCCATAAAAACACCCTACTCAATACCAGTTGGGTAACCCTGCTTTTTAACTATTGTGAGAATCGACACTTTAATAGATTATTAATTAATTGCAGGTGAGAACATGGAACTGCAGAAAATTATCAGTGAACTATCACAGCATGAAAAAAAAGTTTTACTCACACTTGAAAAACTTGGTGGAAAATCCACACCAGCAGAGATATTACAGCACGGGGATTTTACAAAACAAGTCGCTGTGATGAATGCTACATCCTGGTTACAGTCAAAGAAATTAGTAACCGTTGAAGAGCACATATCTAAGACATATGTATTAGGTAAAGAAGGTAAACAGTTTTTACAACAGGGGTTCCCTGAAAAACGTGCGTTACGTGTTATTGCTGACCACTCTGGCTCGGCAACCTTTAGCCAGATCGGAAAAGCTCTGGATAAATCTGAAATCTCAGTTGCTATTGGATGGTTAAAACGATATGGCTGGGTGACTATATCAAAAGATAAAGATACTGTTTTTAACTTAACGGATAAAGGTAAAAAAGCGCTTTCAAAAACTACTCCTGAAGAACAGGTGCTTAAGAATATAGATGCTGAAGCATTTGATCAATTAAATATCCCGGCGTTACACAATGTTTTATCACGAAAAAATGTGGTTAAAGAAAAAGAACGAATCTCCAGTACAATTACTCTCACGGATCTAGGAAAAAATGTGGTTAAAGAAGGCTTAGAGCTTCGTGAAGAGCTAACCCAGTTAACTAGTGAGTCCATTAAGAATCGTAAATGGGAAGAAATGTCTATCAGACCGTATGATATTCATGCGTTTGCACCTAATATATATGGCGGTAAACCACATCCGTTGGTATATTTAATTGATGAAATTCGGCAGATTTTTTTAGAAATGGGTTTTGAAGAAATTGAAGGTCATTACGTTGAATCCGGTTTCTGGAATATGGATGCGTTATTTATCCCGCAAGATCATCCCGCTCGGGAAATGCAGGATACCTTGTATTGTTCGCATCCTGCAAAAATGCCGATAAAGGAGACTAAGTTTGTAGAAAAAATCGCTGAGGTCCATGAATCAGGTGGTTCAACGGGGTCCTCTGGATGGGGGTATTCTTTTTCCCGTGAGGAAGGTAAGCGTACATTGCTGAGGACGCATACCACGGTTAATACGTTACGATATCTGTATCATAACCCCAAACCTCCATGTAAGGTTTTCTCTGTTGGTCGGGTGTTTCGTAAGGAAAATATTGATACAACGCATCTTCCTGAGTTTTATCAGATTGAGGGTATAGTGCATGAAGAAGGTGCAAATTTCCGTCAGCTGTTAGGATTGCTTAAGGAGTTTTATCATAGGATGGGTTTTGAGAAAATACGTTTTCGCCCTGGTTACTTTCCGTATACTGAACCAAGTATGGAAGTTGAGGTGTTCTGGAATGACCGATGGATGGAGCTTGGTGGATCAGGTATTTTCCGTCCTGAGGTTACTCAGCCAGTAGGGGTTACTGAACCGGTGCTTGCTTGGGGGTTAGGGTTAGAACGACTGGCGATGCTTCGGTATGATTTGACGGATATGCGTGCGTTGTATACCAGTGATTTAGCATGGTTACGTAAACAGCCTTTGATATAATCTTGCCGTGGTTAAATTACAATAGGACAAGGTTTTAGAGGTAGTTCTTTTTTTATATTGGACGGAGCGTGCCAGCGTAGACCTGCCATGCAAGTGCAGATTTTGCGACAAGACTTAGGATAATATATGCCCGTTCGCCGTAAAGGTAGTCCCGCCATTTACCGATTTTTTTGTACTGCAGAACCATATTAATGGCAAATATGTTGAAGAAGATCGCAATGGATATGAAGATATAATAGACAAAGTCAGGTATGCTGCCTTCTGAGGCAATAGTTGCTCCTCCGAGATACAGGGCTATGACTACCCATGGTATGACACCTGCGAATACTCCAAAATAGTAACTTGTCCAGTTGGTTTTTTGTGTGGTCTGGTTGTGTAGCTCCATCATTAAACCAAATAGGTTCATGCAGGCGTTGATAGCAAAAATTGGGATAAGCGTTCCTAGATCGTAGATCCCAACAAGCATGGCGATTACTACGATCATAACTGATGAGCTAAACGCATATTCGAACCATCGTGCGTAGTTGATATGTCTTTTTAGGTTTTTTACATACCAGGGGTATCCCCATGGAGACGAAAGTGAGAAGTGTGCGATAGCTGAAATAAGGAGGAACAGCGCAACTAATGGTGCAATGGTGATTTCGGCAAGAGTACTTGTTGTAAGACCAAGGCTTTGAGTCGCGGTATTGTATTCAAGGTAAGATAATGTGATTGGCAGATGAAAATCTGTGCTGAGATACAGCATGAGACTAAACTGTATAAAATGAAAGCATCCCATGATAAAGTTGAATATACGTAAACGGTGAAAGACCAGCGGTTTTTCCATTGTCTGTTGAATGGAGGCCATAATAGGGGATAGTATATGCAGGTAAAATATTTTTTGCGATAAAGCTTTATATATGTTATATTATATTTTTTTGTATATGCTATGTAAAAGTAGAGTAGGTCTTACAACACTTCTCGTGCTTTTGTTCATTATAAACATGAGTGTATTAACTGTTCAAGCACGTCCCTATCTTTTTACCACTGATTCATCACTTTCATTATCTGCGTCTCCAACAGACCTTGGGTTAATATCCCCTGGAACAGGTGAAGCAGACAGCACATTAACAATTACCTATGCCTACGGACGGTTTGCTCGACCAGCGGGATTTCCTCTACCAAATAGAAAAACACCTACATCGATTATGCTTGCAGTTGAAAGTAGCCCTACTTGGTGTGAAGTTACCATAGATGCTCTTGAATTCAGTGCGCAAATAGGTAGTTTCGTTCAATCAGGATCGGTTGACTTTACCGCTAATATCTCAGCACAAATCCCCGCTGCAGATACCCTTGCAAATCAACAAGGAATTATTGTGGTAAATGTCTCTGCTGCACAAAATGGTAATATTTTATCTTCCACTCAGCAAATCGAGCTCACCGTAACATCTGGTTTTATCCCAGCTATTGATTACACGATATCAAACACGACATTTGAGTTGCACCCAAATGAACAACAAATAACTACACTACAAATAGAAAATACAGGTAATACACCGCTTTATGTTGAAGCTAAGGTTGATCATACACATACTGAAATTTTCGATATTACTATACCTGAACCGCAAATGCTCGATGTTGATCAGGATGCATCCATATCTGTTACCATTTCTGCTCGAGACAATGAGAACCTCAGCAGTCAACGTTTACATGTTAATGTAAGTCTGGATTATTTTGCTGTTGAAAATCATTCTGCTGCTGGTGCCTCTGAAAAAATACCGTTAACCATTGAATTTATGGTAACTGCTGAAGATGAAGCTGATCTTATTGATCTTGCTCCTTTTGTTATTGGTATCTTTGGTGCTTTCTTAGTGTTATATCTACTATTTTGGATTGTATCTCGCAGACGCCGGCAGGCCTAAAAATTGCCGGTGGATACACAACAAAATGACTGATAAAAGGTTTTCTGTCAATATTTTTTCCGTTCTTATGATACTATACATCTTATCATAAAAAATTCTTGAAATTTGTTATATTTAGAAGTACCAAATAAAATTTTTATATACCAAGCTCTTTATGTTTACACAATTAGGGGGTAAATATGACGGAAAGGATATCAACTTTTATTATAATAGTGCTACTATTAACTAGTTTTCTACCAGCTAGCATTACTGCGTATCATTCATCTGAGCAACCACTACCACTCACTAGCACATCACATACGGTAGGACCAGAAACAGACTCTGAGCCGCTACCATATGTTATGAAAGAATCGTATTGTGATGCCGTACCTATAGATACTACCTCTAAACCACTAGCAGTGGATACTCCGGAGTATTTCAGCTGGAAAGAGTATGCAGATCAAGATTGGACTTCACCGGTTAGAGATCAAGGATTTTGTGGAAGCTGTTGGTGTTTTGCAGCACTCGCGGTTGTAGAAAGCGCGATCAACATTCAAGAGAACTGCTCCTATTTAGATTATGATCTCTCTGAACAATATGTACTCTCTTGTCTTCCTAAAGCAGGATCCTGTATGGGCGGGATGGCCTATCGGGCGTTAAAATATATCATCAATGAATCTGCTGATGGCAACTACTGCAATGGTATCATACCTGAAGCATGCATGCGCTACCAAGCACGAGACGATGTCCCGTGTAGTGATAAATGTCCAGATTGGCAGGACCGGCGTATCCCATTAGTTAGTTATGCTCGGTGGAACGCAGAACCAGAAGATCGTGAGCTTATAAAAACTGAGATCATGCAATCAGGACCGGTAGCAGTTGCTATGTATGTTAACCGAGATTTTCTCAGCTGGCATATGACCAGTCATGACCCTGCGGATTATTATCCGTTTCAGGAGGAACATTCAACTAATCATCAAGTGCTGATGCTTGGATGGAAGGATGACCCTGCGATTGGAAATGGGGGGTATTGGATTTGTAAAAACAGTTGGGGGCCAGGATATGGCTACGGCGGCTTTTTCAATATTGAATATGGTAGTCTACATATCGATGACTCAAATATTTTATCTGTAGAATATGACCCTCTAAGTTTTAATTGTCCGCCCGTTGCAGAAGGGAATGGACTGTATGAAACACATAGTGGAGCGGAACTCACTTTTGATGCTACCAATAGTTTTGATGTTGATAGTGACATTGTTTCATATCATTGGACTTTCGGTGACGGTAACGAAGCATCCGGAACAATAGTAACCTACAGCTACGACACAGAAGGCATCTATCCCGTAACCCTTACGGTTACTGATGAACAAGGGAAAACAGGCGAGTATACAACCGCAGCATTTGTCGACTGTGTTAATCATCCGCCAGCAAAGCCCACTATCCAAGGACCACACATATTAACCAACTTTACTTTCTATAATTTCACCTTTAGCTCAAATGATCCTGAAGGAGATAACATCTATTATTACATTGATTGGGATGAAGCAGAAATAGATGAATGGATAGGCCCCTATGATTCTGGAGAAGACGTAATATTACCCCACAGTTGGATGCAGCGTGGATTCTACACCATTAGAGTAAAAACAAAGGATATTTACGGCTATGAAAGCGATTGGGCGACAACTCGAGTGATACTCCCGCGAAACCAAGGGCTTTTTCAAAATACTTTTCAACAACTCATACCAGCATTCAAGAAATATCTTCCAGTAGATGCTCTCTCTTTAAGTCATAACCCATTTGAACTACGTATAACATAAAAATAATAAGTCAAGAGATGAGGTATACTATGAGGAAAAAAACAAGCCACATAATTACAACTTTAGTCATCGTGTTAACAGTAATGACCACGGGCGTTTCTGCATTTATTAACCATCAACAAACACCCACATATCATCCAATTATACATACCAATTATAGTGATGGGATTGATGATATAGGCTGGTATACCAGTATCGCAGTAGATGATACCAACTTGCCACATATCAGCTATTACCACTACACCCGTGGTAATTTGAAATATGCGAGCTATAATGGAGTAGAATGGAGTACCGAAGTTATTGATAAAGAAGGTGACGTAGGACGATACACGTCTCTGGTGTTTGATAGTGAAGGGAACCCCCATATCAGCTACTACGATAAAACAAACGGTGATCTCAAATATGCATATCACAACGGATCGGACTGGGTAACCACCTGCGTTGACTCTAATGGAAACGCGGGTTTATTCACAGCTATTACTACTGATTCAAATAATAACCCGCATATTAGTTACGTTGAATATGGCACTCATGAGTTACGATACGCCTATCGCGATGAAAACACCTGGGTTATCGACCATGTAGACGACGATGTCGGCTGTGGAGAATACTTCAGTGATACTACCTCTATTCAACTTGACTCCGAGGACTATCCGCATATATCCTATCTAAGCAGACCAAATTTTGATCTCAAATACGCATACTATAACGGCACCAATTGGATAAAAACAATAATTGATACATCTAACAACATTGGTCAATACTCTTCGTTGCAATTAGATACCTGTGGCCAACCACATATCAGTTATGGTGACTGGACCAATTTTGATCTCAAATATGCGTATTACAATCAAAGTGGATGGACTATTGAAACAGTAGACGCCCCAGGTGACGTACGCAAATGGACGTCTCTAGTTCTCATTAACGATTTCCCCTCAATAGTTTATTATGATTACTTTGATGGTGACCTTAAAAAAGCATCCTTTGATGGAGGTAACTGGCAGCGTACAATACTTGATGCAGAAGGAGCGGTAGGATGTTTCAACTCCGCAATTGTAGACACTTTAAAAAACTTGCATATAAGTTATTACAGCTGGAGTAATAAGAGCCTGAAATATGCACAGGTCCACGATGATATTGTTACAATTCACACAATAGAAAACCCAGTAACAGAGGATCAACTTGACCAACAACAATACAACTGCTGCGGATACTCCTACGGCATTTTTGATACCATGCCCATTGCACAGGGGTTCATACCTACAAATTCTCTTCTCACTCGAGTTGAACTTATGCTGCTCAGACATGATGTACCCGGGCCGCTCACTGTATCAATTCGAGAAAACCTTGATGGAAAGGATTTAACCAACTGTACACTCACCTCAGAACAAATTGCAGAAGATATGTCCTGGAAACTATTTGATTTCTCAGATATTACCGTTGAACCCGGCACCACCTATTATATCGTCTGTACATCCTCGGATACCCATGATAACAGCATGTACTGGTGGTATTTTGATATCAATAATCCCTATACTCTTGCAGATGCATGGATAAAGAGCGGTAATTGGAAAAAACTCACTGACTCTTCCTTCCCAGGAATCGACCTCGGATTCAAAACATATGGACGTGCATCTTATGCGCCTAGTAAACCCGATATCACCGGACCAACCAACCCAAAAGTACGAGAGGAATGTGAATACCAGCTCAAATCTTATGATGAAGATAATCACTCCCTGTATTATACCATTAAATATGGCGATGGCTATAATGAAACCATAGGTCCATACATATCTGGTGAAGAGATAACAATAACACACAGCTGGGAAAAAAGAGGAACCTATTTGTTACAAGTACAAGCCGTTGACTCCACAAAAGCAGAAAGCGACTGGGGAACCCTTGAAATAACTGTTCCCAAAAATATCCCCGACTTTATCCACCGGGATACACCATACAATAGGTATATCACTCACTTGATATCTATGATCCACCAGCTTATTAACCTAAGCAGGTTCTCCTAGGATAAAGGAAAATAAAAAGAAAAGTTGAGAAAACGTTAGGAGTAGCCGCCTATCATCAAGCTAGGATCACCGAGTAACTCCCATTGTTCAACGGTTTTTTGATCAATGCCATCCCATCCGTAATCATGACGCCAATAATCAAGTTCAAAGGTTTTATGATGGGAGATATAGCTGGTGATAGACTGGCTATATGCCATGCCAAGGATATGTTGGTCTTCCTCGCCGTATTGTCTGAAAAACTCGGTGTTAATCCATCCATCACCGGTTCCAATAGTGCACACATCTCCTTCTGAACCCCAGCCATAACCTGTGTTACCCATGGTGGCAATAGCACCAGTGTCAGGAAGTTTTACCATATACCATCCCCAGCATTCTGGGATAGGAGTGCCATAGGTGAACATCCAGTTTTGAATAAAACGATTTAACAATGTTGGAATCAATGATACACTAAACATACTGTTATGACAACCGCCGACGCACACGACAGGAAGTTTATCGGTGTTACCTAATTTTCTCATCGGGAACACGGGAAGTCGGATGAATGGGAAATATGCGGACGCCTGGGTTACCACGAGTCCTGCTACTTGCCCGTACCGGCGGTTTCCTGGGATACCGGGGTAGTGATCACCCCACCATCCTGGGCTTCCATGACCCGAGAAATATGCTAATCCGTATCCGTTGCTGAATTCTTCAATGACATCAGATTGATCAACCCATTTTCCATTAGAGGTGAACACCACATTTTTTTCGTAATCCTCAGGCATATATACCAGCGCCCCTCCACGGCCTTTGAGCAGTTTTTCACCAACGACCCATTCTCCCTCGTAATAGGTTTCTGTGTTAGATCGATTTGCAGAAAACACGGTGGTTCCTTCATCATTTTCAACCCAGACTGATAAATCAGTTATGTTACCGTATGGCTTGGGATCGTAGGATTTACCGCGGATGGTTAACACGCCACCGATATACGATATATTAGCCCACCAATATAGGTCATTACAGTAGGCTTCTCCCCCCGTTGGGGTATACGTATAGTCTGTGTTTCCTAGGGTGTTACCATTGGATACTGATACGATTTCTGTGATAGGTGGTGCAGGATATCCCTCTTCTAATGCTTCATTTAAATGATCATCGTGATTAAAGGTGATATTCGTCGGGGCACTCTCGTCTAGAGTCACCTGGATTTCATCAATTGGTCCGGTTTCATCTTCAGGGTTTGTACTCTGCGCGTAAATCGTATACATTCCATCTGGTAAACTGGTGGTATCCCATTGGATATCCCAATCTCGTTGATCAAGAAATCCATCTCCTGAAATAACAATAATTCGTTTAAACCAACTGGGATCTGCCACAGTGCTTTCGTACTGTATGATTTTGTCAACAACATTTTCCGCCTCCCGTTTATTTCGGCAGGCCAGCCGTCCGACTGCGACATCAGGGTACAGATCCAGGTCATCTCTTAGATCTCCAGACCATTCAGCAAACACGCCGTTACCGTTACTATCCCAACTGGAGAAATTCCCGCCGTTGTCGTAGATATCAGCATAATACAGGTCACTCATATATCCTGGTTCACCACTGGTGAAATTATAACTGGGTTGTCCATCATATTGAAAGTTTGAATAACGCACAGGCAGATGCCACGCAGAGGATCCATGATTAATATCATCCTTAGGCTTTGCATATACCATTGATTTTAAACCCCCAACTAATAACACATAGGTAATCCCATGGGTTTCAATCGCATCTTTGATGAAATATTTAATTTGTTCAGGTTTATCTACACCAGTGTACGTATCATAAATATCTTCAGTAGTCATCATCATTGCTGTCATCCCCATATCGTTTTTATGATCAACTAAACGCTGTACTTCTGAAGAAAACGTGGAGGGTGTAATTACTACTAAATTATATGTTGATGTGGCTGGGAAAAATGACTTCTGCGGTTCAACATATGATAATGTTATATCAAATGTCTCAGCGATTATCGTCTCACCTGTTGCAGGGTTATATCGTACGGGAAACAAATTCACAGTAACATGAGTGGCACGTTTTCCTTCACCGTTTAAACCACATCCTATATGCATACCATACCAGTCATGCGGATATATCATATCATTATCATATATGGAGCTGTCTTTAACACATTGAGATATTAAACTATCTTGCGATGATAGAGGTCTTGGAGCAGGTGCTGGACGAATGTGCTTTGTCAGTGTTTGTCCTTGAAAGCTGTGAGTTACCACTTCGGCTTGGACATGGGTAACCCCAAATGGCAGCTCGTAATGTTTTATTATTTTGGGAAGCATAGGCTGCCCGGGGTTCATCAAATATGCGTCATAACCTGCTAATTGTACAGATAGATACTCGTTATCGTAATCCACGAAACCAACTAATCTTGTATCCATTCCAACCTTATCCTCTATTATTCGATTAGTAGGAAGGAAAGTATTTTTCTGCTGTGTTGCAAGAGTACCAAACCCGCTGAGCACTAACATGCTTAATATTGGGATAACAAACCATTTTCTCATTATTATGTCGCCCCCTTTACATTATAAACTATTATTATCTATTTAGTATAAAAATTTTGAGTTTACTAAATGAACCATTTTTTCAAAATAATATCATCAAAGAATCTTTAATTCTTAACTCACTGTTCACAAAGGTAGCGTTGTTACCCCAGTTTTTTCTGCTGTAGTTGCTCCTGTGAATAAAATTTTCTTTGACACTTTGGGCAGGTAATTGGTGATTCTTGGGAGCTTCGGACCCATCGATGACCACAGAACGGACAATTCTCTTTTTTTATGAGTATTCCCCCACTTGTTTAAAGGTAAATTATACCCTCTGTTATTAATTTTTCTAATATTTTGTTCAAAGCAGAGCGTATTCAATTCGATAATAAATATTAAATATCATATATATTATATTAAGTGAAAAATGGTAAGTGCTGTAAACAAACATTTATATATTAAAAAACCAAAAATAATATCGGTCGTTGCACTATGAACTATTTACGACGAGAGATAAGAGTCATCATCCTAGCTTTCTTCTTAATTGTCAGTACGATGAGTCTTTTCAGTTTCAACCCTTCAAGTTCTGCGCAATCTAGTAGCAGCTCAACGAAACTCTACTTCCATGGTACTGTAGAAGAAATGGGTATGGCCTACATGTACCAAAAACCACCTGAAGCACAAAACGATACTATGTGGCCACCTCGATTGACTGACACTGATGATGTTATTCTTTGGCTTTCTTCAGCTTTCTTTAGCAATTTTTTTGAGGATATAGATGAAAATTTCTCAGGTTTTGAAGATTTTTTAAATATCAGTCCTTTTGCTGTAACCGGTCTTTATGAATATGCTGGTGAAGAACCATTGTATGTAAACGGCGATATCGTTTTTGATCTTTATTTTTATAGCCCTATAACCTCCAAGCTCCTCAATAAGGACGACGTCAAAATCAGTATCAGCTATCTTACTATTGATTTATCATCAGATTTTGGCTTTTCATATGTAGAAGTAAAAAACTTCACAACTACAATTAATCCCAGGATTCTTGGGGACAAAATAACCGGCATGCAAATCATACTTGAAGATGTTGATTTTGAACTCCCCGAGTTTAGTATGGGCCTTCAATTTACCGTAGAAATCCGTCCCAGTGACAAACTAATCACGCGACTTATTGATCAGTTTGTCTCGGAAGATAGACTTATTGAACGATGGGAAAGCCGGGTAGAACGATGGCAGGACAGTCCTTTAGATATACTCCAAAATATTAGTGCAATAGCCGATGAATTTCTTACCCTTTGGGAAGAGTTTAATCTTTCTAAAGAAGATTTTACTGAAGTGATAAATGCTTTTAGCTCATCCTCATTTGTATACAACTCTGCACAGCATCCTTCATCTGTCTCTTTACCCATCCAGTTACCTGGAGAACCAACAGATAACGATGTTATCTACTATTTGCATGAAGAAAGTATGGACATTGAGTTGCCGACAAATGAAAAAAATAACAAGCAACCTTTAAGTGAAGATAAATTACAATGGGCTGCCCCCAGTCTTAGCCGAAGTAAACTTCTCGATGAAGTTACTGCCACTCTTTATTTGAACGCAAATACGCTCCTTAATATCCGTGATATCACAGTTGCTTGTGAACTACTTGATAAAGACACAGTTATAGCTACATCGCCTCATCAACTCAAATTTGATACTATTTTAAGCCCACCTGAGCCAATAATGTTTACCTTCAGCGATCTCAATGATTATGAACTTGAATATGACCACAGCCTTACTCTAGCAGTCTACCTTGCTAATGACTCGAAAATGGGCCTACAAAATCTTGGGCGTAAAGTCAAACTTCATTATGATACGGTAGACACTCCTTCGGCACTTTATGTGAGCTTTGAGGATACTGAGAATATCCAAATCGATTCTATTGCATCTGATCCTGCTGACGAAGAAATTATACCTGGAGATACCGTAACATACACACTTGAGATATCCAGTGAAAAAGCAGATACTATACACATTGACGCAGAATCCCTTGAAAGTGAAGGCTCCTGGTCAGTAGCTGTTGAACCTGAAACAGTTACCCTACCCGCAGGCGGAACCGCGAATATAACCATCAGTGTTACATCGGAAGCCACCTCCACAGAAGCCTATGATGTCGACTACACTGACCTTCTTTTCACCATTGCGGGGAAAACAGGGCGAATCACACATACCACGACTGTTGATGTAACCTCTGATGCTATACATTACGACGTGCAAATCGTGACATATACTGATCATCGTGATATCAAAAAAGGTGAAAACAATTCATTTTTCTTTATCATTCTAAACAATAACACCGGTGTAAAAGGGGAAACTGATAGCTATACTATTATTGCTACTTCACAGAATGACTGGCGGCTTGAATACAATGAAGAATACGAAGATCTTGCTATTGGGGAAACCTCACCTGATGAAGAAATAATCGTTAAAGCATTCGTCCCAGAAGAAACAAATGAAACACAGGATACCATCACCGTTAAAATAATATCACAAAACAACCCAGACACCATGGCTATAGTCAATGTTACCGTCAACGTTGAACCACCATCAATTTTAGAATCAATCTATCAATTCTTTGAATCACTCGGCGAAGAACTCGGACTCGATGAAACCTTCGGTGACAACGCACCAATCGCCCTTGCAGCAATATGTATGATTATCATCTTTTTCATCATAATACTCATCGCGCTTATCGCAACACAACGACATGTCGAACTCATCTGCTTAAACCGGGCACAAGAAATCACACCTGATCAACATGCTACATATACTATAACACTTAAAAACCCACGGAAGAAAAAACCACAACACTACAAACTCTCCGTGGAAACCAAAAACCATAACACAGACCACTGGACAACCGATCTGACCACTACCACTATAACCATCCCACCATCAGAAACCAAAGATATAACTTTTACAGTAACACCCACTGAACATGTAGAAAAAGACGAATGGATCGAAGCAATACTTCTCGTAGAAACACCCGGGAAACGTCGAATAGAAACCATCAGCACCATGACCACCATATGCGAAGGCGAAACACATCTCAGCCTCACTGATGTGTTCACATGGCCCCGTACCTTCAGCAAAGGCGACCGCATTATCACCTCATTTAAAGTACATAACAAAGGTAACCTTACCGCACGCAACGTCACCATCTTTTTATATATAAATGGCAAGCAAAAGAATAAAGTAGAAGATATTACTATTCCCCCAGGCGCATACGCAGAGATCCGTATGCCATGGATTGCTGTCAAAGGCAAAAACGAGCTAGAATTAAAAATCGCTGAATAAAACAATTGACTCCCTAATAGCAATCTCACATACAATATCGGGTGGTATGTTTTTTGACCGATGAAAACGCTCAAAAGAAAAAAGAAGAACTCGAGCAACTCCGTAACGCCGAGAAAAAATTCCAACAACTCATTGTAAAACGTAACGAACTCAATGATATCGCCCGCGTGCTCCGTGAAGAGAGAGATATGCTTAACGCTAAACGCAAAGAACTCAGAGAAGACATGAAAAAAAACAAAAAAGAACGCGACGATATTGTCGCAAAAATGCGGAAACACAAAGAACTCCGCAACCAGTACCAACAACAAGCCAAAGACCTCATTAGCAAAAAACAAAAACAACGCGGCAACGTCATACCAAGCCTCCCACTCAAAGCCGAAGAACTCAAAGCAGATATCCAAATGCTTGAATACCGCCAAGAAACCACACCGCTCACCCCGCAAGAGGAAAACAAACTCATAGAATCCATCAGAGATAAACGAAAAGAATACCAACAAACTCTGAAACAACTCGAAAAACAACAAAGCATCCAAATCGATCTCACAGATACTGATCAAGCTATAACCGAATTATTCAAAAAAGCAGACGAAGAACATGAACTCGTCCAAAAATACTACCAAGAAAGCCAGAAAAAACATGAAGAATACATGAAACAAGTCCAAGAAATCTCCGTTTCAATCAATGAATCCAATAAAAAACATGAACAATACATTGAAGTACGCAATGAAGCACAAAACTACCATAACAAAGCAACAGATATGAAATCCAAAGTCCTTTCTATCAAACAAGAAAGACGACATCGCTATAAAGAAGCCAAAAGCATCATTAAAGAACAAAATGTTAAAGCCCGCAATCTCACCGCAGATAAGAAAAAACTTGACAAACACGCCGAAGACTCTGTAGATGAATTGAAAAAAGGCAGAAAAATTACTTTGTCCTAAAACTTTCAGAGTCTCGGCATTCACCGTATTTTTAAACAACAGCTTTAAATAGCTAACGCTAAATCCAGCCCCGTGAGGGCAGATTAATGACACAAATTGGAATTGTAAGCTATGGAGCCTATATACCGCGTCTACGTATAAAAACCGAAGAAACTGCGCTTGTTTGGGGAAAAGATGGCGCAACAATTAGCCGAGGGTTAGGTATACTGGAAAAAACTGTGCCCTCAATTGACCAGGACACCGCGACCATCAGCGTTGAAGCCGCGCGATCAGCGCTTAAACGTTGTACAATTTCACCTGCAGATATCGGCGCGATATACATCGGAAGTGAATCACATCCGTATGCTGTTAAACCTACGGGGACTATTGTGGGTGAAGCAATAGCTGCAACACCAGATTTAATGGTAGCAGATTTTGAATTTGCTTGTAAAGCGGGTACCGCTGCGATACAAGTGTGTACTGCTCTGGTCAAATCAGATATGATCAAGTATGGTCTTGCAATCGGTGCAGATACTTCTCAAGCAGCACCAGGGGATGCATTAGAGTTTTCTGCTTCAGGAGGGGGAGCTGCATTTATCATTGGCAAACAAAATGTTATCGCAGAGATTAATCACACTTATTCATATACCACCGATACTCCTGATTTCTGGCGACGGGAAGGACGTAAATATCCTGAGCATGGAGGACGATTTACCGGTGCACCCGCGTATTTCAAACATATTTCCAGTTGCGCGCAAAAACTCATGGAAAAAGCAGGGGGCACTCCTTCAGATTACCAATATGCAATATTTCATCAGCCAAACGGGAAATTCCCTGTGAATGTTGCTAAGAAACTTGGATTCTCCAAGGATCAAATCAAACAGGGGCTTCTCTGTCCATATATAGGAAACACGTATTCAGGTGCAGTTCCTATTGGTCTTGCCTCAGTATTAGATGTAGCTAAACCAGGAGATAGAATTTTTATTACCAGCTATGGTTCTGGTGCGGGGAGCGATGGTTTTGATATCACTGTTACCGATGAGATAACTAAGCTTGCTCGCGTTAATGCACCAACAGTCTCTGAACTTGTAGAAAACAAAGAATATGTCGATTATGGGACATATGCAAAATATCGTGATTTATTATATTGGGAGTGATACTAAAATGAGAGATGTTGCGGTTGTTGGGGTTGGTATGACCCAATTTGGTGAATTATGGGATAAATCATTCAGACAACTTACTGCAGAAGCAGGAGCGAAAGCCATCTTAGATGCAGGCGTTGAAGGAAAAGAAATTGATGCTATGTATATTGGTACTATGAGCGCTGGTAGATTTGTAGGCCAAGAACATGTGGGCGCACTTGTTGCAGATGCCAGTGGATTTGCCCATGAACACATTCCAGCAACTCGAGTGGAAGGCGCATGTGCATCAGGTGGACTTGCAATACGTGAAGGCTATATGTCAATAGCTGCTGGAGTTAATGATGTTGTGGTAGTTGGGGGTATTGAAAAAATGAATGATGTTGGTGGCACAGCAGCCACAGAAACCTTGGTTACTGCAGCGGATCAAGAATGGGAGGCATTTTTTGGTGCTACCTTCCCAGCTATTTATGCGATGATGGCAACCCGACATATGCATGAATATGGGACGACTCGTAAACAACTCGCTCAGGTGGCGGTAAAAAACCATGCAAACGGTGCATTAAACCCTCACGCACAATTCAGACGAACACTCCCTCTTGAAACAGTATTAAATTCTACGACCGTTGCTTACCCGTTAACCCTTCTTGATTGCTCACCAGTCAGCGATGGTGCTGCAGCAGTAGTGCTCTGCGCAGCTGATAAAGCCAAAAAATATTCAGATAAACCGCTTAAGATACTAGGATCTGGGCAGGCATCAGATACCTTAGCACTCCATGCACGAGATAATATAACAACTATTGATGCTACTGTACAAGCCGCTCAGATGGCATATAAACAAGCAGATATTAAACCATCAGACATACACCTTGCTGAAGTCCATGACTGCTTCACCATAGCAGAAATTGTAGCAATTGAAGACCTCGGGTTTGTCAAAAAAGGCGAAGGCGGAAAAGCAGTTGAACAACATATAACAACCTTAGACGGTACACTACCTGTTAACCCAAGTGGTGGTTTGAAAGCCAAAGGTCATCCTGTGGGCGCCACTGGCGTTGCTCAAATAGTTGAAATAGCCTATCAACTCAGAGAAGAAGCAGAGAAACGCCAGGTAAAAGATGCAACCATTGGTTTAGCACACAACGTTGGCGGATCGGGTGCCACCTGTACCGTTCACATCCTGGAGGCGATGTAATCATGCCAAGTGGAGTAGCACGATTCTGGCGAGAAATTCCCCAACGATATAATCTCATAGCTAACAAATGTGGTGCGTGTAATCGTATTTATTTTCCTCCACGGGAATCATGTCCATATTGCCGGCGTAAAAGTATCGGTAACATGATGGAAACCAAGCTGAGCGGAAAAGGAGAAATTTTTTCCTATACGATAATTCATGTGGCCCCTAAAAACTTTGAAAAACAGGTCCCATACGCAGTAGCGATTATCCGTTTAGATGAAGGCCCGCGGTTAACCGCTCAGATAGTCGATACTCCGTTAGAGGAAATAAAAATTGGTATGCGTGTCGAGTCAACATTCCGCCGTATCCAGGATGAAGGATATACCGGCGCGATATACTATGGTTATAAATTCAAAAAGAGCGCTGAAAACAAACCCTAATAAAGATTTATTTTTATATATCTAAAATTGTTTGGTATATACCGCCACCATAACTGCCTGCATACAACACTATCCCTTCTTTTTTATCACTTACTGCTACAGATGAGATATGTGTAACACGCATACCAGTAGGAGGGATCAACTCCCAACTCATCCCACCATCATCACTGAGATACACGCCTTCACCCCAAGTACCAGCAAACAACACGGAACTCTCATTTTCTCTACCTAAAATTTCCAATGCCCGAACTGGTACATTTGGCATACCGGAATTAATAGAAAACCAGGTTTCACCCAAATTTATACTCTTAAAAACACCATACTCCGTGTCAGCAATATAAATACTATCTGGGTTATCAGAATCACATACTATATCCATAATATGACCATCAGAAAAACTAACATCGACCTCGACCCATGTTACACCGCCATTAGTGCTTTTAAATACACCATTACCATAAGTTCCGGCAAAAATCACCTCAGAATCTAAAGGATGTACCATCAGTGAAACCACATGAATCCCCTCACTTGTTAACCCTGTTTCACTCCATGTAAACCCCCCATCAATTGATTTATACACACCATTTAACGTTCCAATATACACGATATTATCATTTAACTGATCAACAGCGATTTCTTCTACACACCTATCAAACATATCATCCAACCCAGCAACAAGATATAACCAGGATTCACCACCGTCCTCGCTTCTAAAAAACCCGCCTCCATTATTATAAGAACCAAGATATATAACGTCAGGATCACCGGGATGAAACGCAATCGCACTTATATCACCCAAGGGGATATCCGGGGGTACCCATCCCTGCCACTCACTCCCGCCTGTATTGCTCTTGTATAATGCACAATATCCAAACATTGCCCCACAGAAAATATTATTTGTATCAAAAGGAGAAACCATAACCTCAGTGATCAATGTAATCGGAAGACCCATCACCTCCCAGGAGACTCCTGCATCAATAGAAGAATATACCACATCAAAATGCGACGCAAACAACCGTTCCCGATCACCTGCACTAATCTCTAAACCTATCACCCATCTATCTACCGGTTCACCAGCACTATCAAAATGATATACCGGTAGCTCTCCCAATCCACTCCACTCATCCCCACCGGTTACAGATTGAAACACCCCATCTCGAGTTCCCACGTATACATGCAAGGCATCATCATGAGTAACAACAATTGAGGACACCTGTAAAGAGGTTAGCCCCATGTTCTTCTCACTCCAACTACCACCATTTACACTCTGAAAAACACCATTAGACAAAGTTGCACAATACACCACCGCGCACTCGACATTATTAATACGAGAAACACCTGCCGAAATATCTAACACTGCTACATCTGTAAGCCCCTCATTCATCCATGACCAGGAAGTACCGCCATTTATACTCAGATATATCCCTGATCCTTGTACACGACCATATACTATCTCAGAATCTAATGGATCAACAATTACTTGTCTTACACCGGGGTTAACAAGATAGTGTAACAATGACTGCCAGGTGGCACCACCATCATAGCTCACATACAAAAAATACCCATGCAATAAATCCAGGCCACAGGCATACACCGTCTGGTTGTTATTTGGATCAATCGTTATATCAATAAATTTACACGCAGAAAAATAAGGGTCCAAATGCTCTGCCTGCAATGCGATCCAACTATTCCCTCCATCATAACTTTTCAAGAGTTCATTGCCAACCCCTGCATAAAGTATCTCTGGTTTATTTGGATCTAACATCGCGGCATAACAAGCACCAGATACAAGCATTTCCCACGTATCACCCGTATTCTGACTTTTGAATAATCCTTCTGGTAACCCACTTCCACCATTGTTACCCACATAGACTAGTTCACAATTCGTAGGATCGCTCAACAAAACTTCTGGCCCTCCTCCTTCAAATGGCCCATATGACACCCATTCACCAGGTGGATTACAACACCAGCGAACTGGTGAGGGACTCTCAGGGATAAATACATAATTTATCAACCAAACAACATCATCAATAGACACAGAAAAATCCCCACCGGCATCACCCAAACATAACGGATCCGGCGGCATACCTCCATTAAAAATATAGTTTATCAGAAACACAATATCACTAACATTTATCATGCCATCCCGGTTAACATCTCCACAGTCAGATTCAAAAGCATTTGATGTCAAAACAAAATCATATGTCGTGTTCTCACCAATACTTAGCAGTACCCACTCAGAAAGATATCCCAGTTTACTTACCGTGACATTTTTTAAACAATAACAGAGGGGGATATTAGTAATACTATAAAATCCCGATGAATCCGTAACATCTTCCTCGTACGTACCATGAAATGAAACACGAACACGGGCATCACCTATAGGGTTTAATGCGGTATCCATCACAAAACCGGAGAGAGTGCCATTAAAACTATAGCCGTTTAAATAAACTAGTTCTGTTTCTATATCAGAACGGTTTTTATGAATAATGCAAACTTCCATACTCATGCAAATCTGCGATGCCAAAAGTATGCAGCAAATCGTTATCACTACTACATTAAACCTCTTCCATGTTTGTATCATGTATTCCTCCCCCGTTTCATCCAATTTTTGAATACTATATTATATTTAGATATTTAAATTTTTATTACAACTCTCGAAAATTGAAAAATTGACTAATCTATTAAATTAAAAAATATTAAAAAAAGAGAGAGTGGAGGGTAGTAAGTGACTAGGTTTCACTGTTTTTATGCATCGATAGGCACTGGAGAGGACCACTCTGGGCTATACACTATGAGGAGCGGGTCACCGAAGATGCATTGAACGGTGGTAACTTGCATTGATGAGCTACCATACATTGACATTGGATCTTTTGTGGTGAAATCTCTGAAATGAAGCCATACTTGTTTGGAATACGCAGGTCCTATCGGTTCTCCGTCTAGGAGTGTGTCTTTAAAGAATTCGTCGTCCTGGATGTCTGCTTCTGGGCAAAGCCCTGATCCTGCGTTACCATAGTATATAACAGCTCCATGGTCAAGATAGACCATTGGACCATATCCTTCTGCTGTGGTACATGACATGTAGAATACCGCATTGCTCATGAGGTTTTCATGGAGTTGATCAACCCATTTGTAGTGAATGATATCATAGAGTTGTGGTGGTTCTGCGTTGTACCAGGTGAATCCTCCATCTCGAGCGGTTTTTATACTGTCATAGTCGTAACCACGCCAGGCATCCGACCAGATTTCTTCAGGATATGCACAGTATTCCTGTTGATATGGCTGTGCTGATATACCGCTTCCACCGGTTCCATGCCCTGAGTAGTACATGATACTAGCACCTTCGTTCATTCGTTGATTATGTGCCTCCCAGAGACAGTGACCTTCGTAGGTTCTACCATGTGAACCGAACGCTTTTTTGAGTATACGTGAGGAATACGCTGATGGTCGATCACCATTGTTAAGTGTCCATTGTCCTCCATCTGGGAAGTTCATCAGTTGTGTGGTGGTAATATCTCTATTTGGATTTGCGTAGATTAACGCAGGGTAGAGTACGTTACGTACAACCATTGCGGAGGTGTATGCGGGCGTGTTACCGGGTATATGTCCAGCATATGAGAGATTCCCCATCATCACAGAATGCGCTTCAAGATGAATATCATCTCGTGGTGCAACAAAGACATATCCCTCTTGTCCTTCTAAATCAAGGCCATAGCTGTTACACCAGTTATAGATATCATCATGGAGTTGTTCATTCCAATATCTTTTTGCATCGAGACCAAATGGTGGGAATTCTTTGTTTTTGATGATATTAATAAGCATCTCAAGTTTACTTGGTATAGGCTCACCTGCTACCGGTAAATGACCTGTTGAGCGTGACCCATGATAGTAATCTCCTTCTCCCAGCCGCCAGGTGTCAATCCGTTCAGCCATACCCGCAGGATTACCACTGGCTTCTCCGATGTTTAACACTGGTGAGCCATGATAGGCTGCAAGCATAGCTGCGGGTGCATAATAGCCATCACCTGTTGCAATAGAGGTTATCGTAATATAATTCTCTGAAGCGTCATACTCTTTGATATAGCTAATGATATCCTGCATGGTGGTGAGATCTGCTTCTAGAGTCGGTAGATCATCACGTACATCTGCACCAATTTCACCGTTTTCAACAAATATGACCTTACTAACACCCAACGTTGACAATGCATCTTGGGTTGCTGAAGGCACGCTATCCTTGTTAACATACAAAAGCGGTGCGTGTTCCAATGATGCGATAACTGCAGCGTTTGAAGCAGACATAACCGCATTGCTACGATCGCTTGTTATCTTTCGAATTTCACCGGTTATATCGTATTTGATTTTATCTGGTCCTTCAACATTTCGTGGCACTACTATTGCCGTCCACATACCTTCATCGGGATGTAACACTTCAGCGGTCCATTCAGTATGTGGCTCAGGAATCCATTTAGTCCATGGATCAAAACCCGTGAATGATAGCCCATTCCATTCATGGATTGGGTTTACCGGTCCAATCCAATGTGGATAAGCCACTTCACGATAATGGCCCATTGGATCAATGAGAAACACCATAAGATCTGTTGGTTCATCTGTCTGGACTTTAACCGTTAAAACTGAATTTTGATCATTAACTCGTAGGCGATATCTATCTCCACCATATTTGGTGACACGTAAGAACCAGTTGCCTGCACCTGATGAAGCAGAGGCGCCGTACACACCCATGCAAGGAACAGGGTAGAACATATCTGTGAAACCGCCATGTCCATGATCAGGCCACCAATCCGTTGCAACAGTCATATATTTTGGTATTAGTGAATCCAATGCGGGTTCAATCC
>CAZRMY010000002.1:0-8313 GCA_964601295.1 uncultured Thermoplasmatales archaeon
TTACCAGGGTGACCTCATGGATTACACGGTGGAAACATCACCTGATATCGGCTCAGCCAGCGGTACCACCGTCGCCGATGGCACATACACTATTCCTATCACGGGGCTAGCCTACGACACCTATTACATCTGGTATATTAATGTGACCGATGGCACGCACTGGACTCGGGAAAAACTACGGTTTCGTTCTGAACTAAAAAAGGAATTTAATCCGTTTAATGAAGGATGGGGATCTTGTAAAAAGATAACAATTGATCACCATCAAGTCCATGGCAATCTTACCCATTTTCCTCTACCAATTCAAACAGTAGACTCACAACTTGCAACTTATGCACAAGATGATGGAGATGATCTCCTTTTCATGGACAACTTTGGTTATTCTAGACGACTTTATCATGAAATAGAATGCTGGGACAACTCCATAGGGAAACTTATTGCATGGGTAAATGTTTCTTTCGTTTCAAATAATGCTGATACTGTTTTTTATATGTACTACAACAATCCTTTGGCGAATAGACAAGAATATATACCGGGCACCTGGGATGATTTTTACCTCATCGTACAACATTTGGGTGATACTTGTCTTGATAGTACTATCAATCATAATGATGGGGTTAACCATGGTTCGGAAACATGTTTGGGCATCGTTGGCAAAGCACGCGATTTCGAAGAAAGTCAAACAGATTATATTGAAGAACCGTATATTGGAGACTTAAACACCTGGACCATTGAGCTATGGTTAAACTTTGAACAATTATATAATTTCGGCGATCCCCTAGGAAATGAACATGGAATCACCTTTGTTACGTATTCTTCGAAAAAAATGTTCTATGCTGTGCATAATGATATAGGAGATGATTGGGACAGAGTAGAAACTGATACTGACTATTTTAGCAGCGATGCTGGATGGTATAATGTTGTAGGTACCGCTGATGGAAACGCTATAACACTCTTTGTTAACAGCGACATCATTGGCTCAACATCCAGTACTGCAAATCTTGATGTTAGTTTCGATCTGGGACGTAGAAAGAGTCATCCTAAAAAGAATTATTATGCTTATGATGGTATGATTGATGAGTTTCGTATAAGCAATATCAAAAGAAGTAACGAATGGATCATTACGGCATATAACTCAATAAAAAACGCTTATGACGGGGGTTTTTTCCGAATAAAAGATGCATAAAAAAGAATGTGTATCATTGATGATTTGAGGCAATTAGCAGTTGATTAAGTTTTGTTAGAACATCCTGAGGAGCATCTGCTAGAATGCGGATCATGGGTTCTTTACCAACTGCCCCGGTATCATAAATAATATCAGGAATGTGATCTAATGTTTCTATGGCTTTTTTAGTGCCCCATTCCATAGTTGAACCCGCAGATTTGGGTTCATCTTTCCGGTTGAATGTTCCAATAACCATACCATTTTTTTTACCCGCAGCAAGAATATCAGATGAGTATCGTATGTTCATGGCAGCACGAATGTTTTTGTTGCAATGCATTGCTGCAAGCACAATCCCTGCGGCATGCTGCGAAACTCCGAAATCAGGGCGACCACACACACGCACAGTATTATCTGCTTTGATGATACGCCCGGCGAGTGCACAGATATCTTGTTTACTGTGAGCATTGGGGATTGCAAATGCTAGGTTGCTGCCGACCTCAGGGATCCATGCTGCCGGTAGGGTATCTTGCAGTACTGTGATTGCCTGCTGAACAGCACACCATACAGAGGCATGCTGGTGAGTCGACAGATTTGGCGGAGGTCCAGTGTGTGATGAGGTAGGTAAATAGTATATACTGGTTCCAAAGTGGTCAGCATGTTTAATCATCCCCCAGAGTAGTTGTTTTGCTATCGCAACACTATTGGGCACTGAAAAACCGTGAGCGAGTACCCCGGTGAGTAACGCTGAAAACGTACACCCTGTCCCATGTGCCATACGGTTAATCCGAGGTAAAGAGAACTGGTGGAATGCGTTACCATCATATAACACATCTACAGATTCAGACGTTGATAGATCACCACCTGTGATCAATACATATTGTGGGCCTAACGAGTGAATCTTTTCGGCTGCTGTTTCCATAGCTGCCACATCAGCAATCTTAGTGTCTGTGAGACACGCCGCCTCAGTAACATTCGGAGTTACTACCTGTGCTTGTGGTATCAACTGTGTTTTCAAACTATGAATCAAATCATCCTGAGATAATGAGTCCCCGCTAGATGCTATAATCACCGGGTCAACAACTGGTTTCAAACGACATCTTTTAAGCGCTGTACTGACACAGTCAACAACTGAAGCGTCATACAACATACCTGTTTTTACTGCAGCGATATCAAAATCTGCTGCCACACAGGCAATCTGTTGGCGAATACTCTCAACGCTAATCGGCAGCATATCCTGGACACCTTTGCTGTTCTGCGCGGTAACACAAGATACCACCGTTACTCCATGCACTCCAAGCTGGTAAAATGCATGTAAATCAGCTTGGATACCTGCACCGCCTGAAGGGTCAGACCCCGCGATACTTAACGCAACCTTCGGTGTCATCAAAAAAAAGCATAACCTACAATGATTTAAATGCGTTTATCTACCTGCATCTAGCATGAAAAAAAGTTGACGTTTATATTAAAAAAAATTTCAACGTTTTTACACAAATGCGTACGCTCACGCATCACGTTTATACACGGTCAACTTTCCGTCATCCTGCTCCTCAAATAACGGCACTTGCTTTGGTTCAGCTTTTCTGTCATTAACGTATATCATCTTACTTCATGCTCCCATCATGCATACACAGTTATAGAGCCTCTGTAGCGGAAATCAAGGATAAAAGACATCCCATGTGAAAAGGCCAATTAGAGGCAAAAGATTACTGGTTATCAGACCCTCTAATCGACCGCTACCACCTTCGCGACAACGTAACACAAATCATGGTAAAAACATTTCGAATTATTTCATACCAAGTCAACATCTAGATATAAAAAAAGAGGCAGAATAAGAAAAGAAGGAAGGCTGGCCTCACTAGGAGGGGATGGGATGCACTCTAACAAAAACAACTACCAGCCTAATTCCTTCCAACCCCAAGAATATCCTGCTCTTTTAAGTACCTTTTTCGCAGCTGTATGTGCAAATAAGTATGTATTTAAGCTGATTGCATAACAACCAGTTTTTTCCAACGTAAATCATACTGCAAAAACGCCTACACAAAGCTAAAAAACTGTTGGGAAAAAACAGTGAAATAATCCACCGTTTTCTAGATAAAAACAATTCTATAATGACCCTGTTTTTTCCTCCTGCAGCTTACCTCAAAGAAATAATAATGAAAAACAGACAAAAAAATGTCGAAAAATTCTATGAAGTAAACTACGTTAGATTTATATTCTCTTCACATTTACCCTGACCGGGGAAACCGCTAATAATTTCCGCTCTATTTATGATGGTGTTGTAGATGGAAATAACTAATGAATCAAATGTTGGAAAAAATATATTACTTCTTGGAAATGAAGCGATAACACGTGGTGCGTTAGAAGCAGGTGTTGATATTGCAACAACGTATCCGGGTACGCCTTCATCTGAAATCGCGGATACGTTTTCATATATAGCACGTGCTGCAACACACCAAAAGAAAAAACCAGGGTTCTATTTTGAGTATTCCACCAACGAAAAAGTTGCTTTAGAGGTTGCAGCAGCCGGATCGTTCTCTGGGCTTCGTGCGTTGACCTGTATGAAACATGTTGGATTAAATGTAGCAAGTGATGCATTTATGACGTATCTGTACGTTGGCTGCCGAGGTGGACATCTCATTGTATCTGCAGATGACCCGTATTGTCATTCATCACAAAACGAGCAGGACAACCGCTATTACGCGTTATTTGGCAGCTGCCCGATGCTTGAACCATCAACCCCTGAAGAAGCAAAAGAAATGACACGTGTTGGTTTTGATATATCTGAAAAACTTGGATCTCCGCTACTCTTGCGTACAACCACACGGCTAAACCATGCACGCGGACCTGTAGTGTTTAAAAAACGGCAAAAATCACGGGGGAAAGGACATTTTGAAAAAGACCCGTTACTGGTTACCGTTCCAGTTACCGCACGTATTCGCCATCCGCAGCTACTTAAACGTTTAGAACATGCTGAAAAAATCGCTGAAAAAACCAGTTTCAATTACATCACCACAATTGGTAAACCAAGTAAAGCAGGTATTGTAACCTCTGGTGTCTCCTATAATTATGTGCGTGAAGCAGTAGAAGATCTTAAGCTTGATGTTACTATTTTAAAACTGGGGATGACACACCCGCTACCCCGGAAAATGTGCAGTGAATTTTTACAGTCACTTGACACCGTGGTAGTTGTTGAAGAATTAGAACCATTCCTTGAAAACCAGCTTAAAGCACTTGCTTATGATCTGGGAGCCCACATAAAAATATATGGTAAAACAAGTGGTCATTTCAGCAGGTTATATGAGTACAACCCCGATAGTGTAACAAAAGCATTAGCTGATATTTTCTCCGTGAAAAACCCACTGGAAAAACCAGTTGAACCGGTGTTAAAACTACCGAGTAGACCCCCTGCATTATGTGCAGGATGTCCACATCGAGCGACATATTACGCAGCGAAAAAAGCTGCTCCAAAAGATACTATTTATCCTACTGACATCGGCTGTTATACCTTGGGTAAATCCCCACCACTTGAAATGGCGGATATACTCTTATGCATGGGGTCTAACGCGGGAACTGCATGTGGTTTCGCTGAGCTTACGAATCAGAAGATTATTTCATTTATGGGCGATTCCACGTTTTTCCATTCAGCGATACCCGCAATTATTGATGCGGTGCATCATAACCATGACTGTGTGATTACGGTGTTAGATAACCGAACAACCGCGATGACCGGACATCAACCACACCCAGGAACTGAATTCGATGGTATGGGACGTCCCGCGAAACTCATCAAAGTAGAAGATGTAGTCAAAGGCTGTGGAGTAGAACACGTCGAAGTTGTCAACCCTGAAAACATCAAAGAAACCACTGAAGCATTCAAACGAGCATTAAACTTCAAAGGAGCCGCAGTGGTAGTAAGCAAATCCCCCTGTATTCTACTCGCAAACCGCGATAAACGCAAACAAGGAATTCCAATACCAATGTACACCATTGACCAGGAGAAATGTACACAATGTAACACCTGTATCGGCCGGTTTGGCTGTATCGCCTTTTATTACGCTGATGATGGAAGCATCCATATCGACGAACAACAATGTAACGGCTGCGGTGTCTGTGTGCAGATCTGCCCTTTTAACGCGATACATGAAAAAACACAAAAGGAGGGCACCCAATGAAAACCAGTATCATACTCACCGGCGTCGGCGGACAAGGAGTAATCACCGCAGCAAACATCCTTGGTAAAGCTGCGGTTAACGCAGATGCCCCGGTATACGTTTCTGAGGTGCATGGCATGGCACAGCGTGGTGGCTCTGTGATATGTACCATCCGCATGGGAAATGTGTACGGGCCACTAATCGCTACGGGAACCGCAACCGCGCTAGCAAGCACCGAGCCAATGGAAGCTTTACGATATATACGATATTGCAACCAAAAAACCAAGGTGATAACCGATATCACACCCGTGATCCCATTCACCGTAGCAACAGGAGGAGATCCCTATCCCAAACTCGAGGAGATATTCGCAGAAATCACCCAGCATGCTGAGCTACACACCCTGGATGCTCTTGGTATCGCACGAAATGCTGGTGCGGCGATAACGAAAAATATTGTGATGCTTGGAGCGCTTGCCGCAAGCGATATATTACCATTCTCAACAGATATATTGCTTAAGACGATACTTGCTAATGTTCCTCGTAAATATAAAGATATCAACAAGAAAGCCTTTAACGGTGGCATAGCTGCATATAACAAGCAAAAACCATAGATTTTATAGCAATTGTCGAATTTTTGTATCACAATCTTTATAATCCCCTGCCATACTTTGTAATTGGAGATAACAAAAATATGCCGCGGGATACACAGAGAAAACGAGAGCTTGACCGACAGCGGACTGAATGGCGGAAGAAACATCGAACATTGAATGGTAAAATTATCTTATACCCTGATAAACCCCCCGAACATGTTAACGCTCGAGGAAGTAAAGTGTATAACTGGTTTTGGAAAAACATCCTATTGCAGACAGACACCCAGGAAATCCCTGCGATTATTTCCACGATCCAAAAACAAATCAAAGCAGAAGGGGACACCCGGAAAATACGGAAGTTTCGAACCATGATTGGTATGGCTGAGGACGCCTATCAACTTAAACAACTCGACGATATCAAGGATTATGATACAGAACTACAACTAGGTAAACAACCGGTGTACAACTCAGAAAACGGGATCATCTACAGGGATGGTGCTATTTTCACCTCTGATTTTAACGAAGATGAAAGTAAAATTCTTCTCAGAGACATGGAAGGAGTTATCATTGATACATTAGATGGGAGTTCAGATGATGGCGGCGTTATGCTGCATTCATCACGTTTCAACCGCTACAAAAACTGGGATTATATGCAGAAAAGTTAGTTCGCCAACATATAATATAATGAGGAGCTTTTTTGACTGATTGTTGTAAGACTAGTCTATAACGATTGTAATGCCGTATCTAATCTCTTAAGCACCTCGTCTACTTCGCCTTTGTTTATGATCGTTGGCGGTAAAAACCGCATGTACTCCCCAGTGGAAAGACTTGTTTTTACTCCTTGTTCACGTAATGCATCTTGTAGTTTTTCAACATTAGTTGCGTTTCCAACTGAAAACGAAAGCATCAAACCTCTGCCTTGAATTCTGCCGACAATTGGGTATTTCTCTTTGAGTTTTTCAAGGCCTGAGAAGAACTGTTTCGATCGTTCTATAACATTTTCTGTGATGTTTTTCTCGCGCATTTGCCGTGTAGCAATCAACGCAGAGGTCATCGCCATGGGGTTTCCACCAAAAGTTGATCCATCATAACCGGGTTGCATGGCTTCAGATATTTCCTGGGTAGCAACCACGGCGGTAACTGGGTAGCTTGCTCCAAATGATTTCCCAATGGTCATAATATCAGGGGTAACCTTGTAGCTCATACAGGCAAACCAGTCTCCTGGTTTTATCGCGGTTCTCCCAAATCCTGCTTGTACTTCATCATCGATGATAACAAGATTTTTTTCTTTTTTAAGCTCCCAGAGTTTCTTTATGAAGGTAGGATCCGCGGGGAGATTTCCTGCTTCCTCGCCTTGCACCATTTCCATGATAATAATCCGGGCGCCTGTTTTACCAATGAGTTTTTTCACTGAATTAATGTCATTAAATGTAGCAAAATGCACCCAGTCCTCTTCATCTAAACTAAAGGGTTCCCGGTATTTTTTATTCCACGTTACAGCAACAGCACCATGTGTTCGACCGTGGAAACCTTTTTTGAATGCAATTACATCTTTTGTTTTTGTGTACGCTTTAGCGATTTTAAGTGCTTTGTCGACTGCTTCCCCACCGGAGTTCTGCCAATAAAAATACGTTAAACCTGGCGGCATCATCACTGTTATTTCTTTAAGAAAACGTGTTCTAGCTATTTGCACCCGGTCTTCCTTCATGGAGATAAGTTGGTTTGCTTGGTTGTATAAGCCTTGTGCGATTTCAGGGTTTGTCATACCGATATTGGTTGCGCTGTAGTTGCTGTCCATGTCGATATACCATTTGCCTTTGGTGTCTCGTATCCAGCAGCCATTTCCTTTTACAGGGATAATATCTTTTTCGAGATGTGAAACAGGGATTTTGTATTGTTTATGTATATCTATAGCTTCAGCGGTGGATATCTCTGAATCATATAATTGGTCTATAACATCCCGTAGTTTTTTGGGATTTAACTGAAGATTAACAATAAAATTGGTAATGTCTTCTGCTTGCTGTTCGTTTAATGGTGATCTACTGTCACTAGTCTTGATTTTATTCTGTAACTCCGTTACGATTTTAGTCCCCTGATCAGCAAAGACGTTTTCAAGTACCTCGATGACCCGTTCAAAGGTAGCGTTTGTTCTCTCAGGATGAATGCTTTTATCATAAACAAGTGCGTTTTTTAGTTGCGTAGAATACATAATTTATACCTCACGGATAATTGAAAATATGGTTTATTTTTGTAATATTTTTAATTTAAAACTAGTTTATTCTGCTCAATCAAATTGTGTTATTATCTGTTTTTCTATCTACGTTTAACTACCTAGGATTTTATATAGTTTATGCTCGTCTATAGGTGGTTTGCTGCGTATGAATATTCTGTATAACTGCTGGTTTTTTTT
>CAZRMY010000002.1:8323-45215 GCA_964601295.1 uncultured Thermoplasmatales archaeon
GAAAGGTTATTACTCAGTGTATGGTTTTAATATTTAGGTTGCATGAAAAAAGAGATCCGTCTGCTTGGCGTCGATGATGCTCCATTCACCTTTACTGATAGATATGTCTCTGTTGTTGGAGTGGTGATGCGTGGTGGAGTATATATTGAGGCGGTGCTTCGATCACAGGTAACCGTTGATGGCACTGATGCAACAGATGTGCTTATAGATATGGTAAATACCACCAGACATAAGCAACAACTCAAAGCAGTGATGATTGATGGTATTGCACTTGGGGGTTTCAACTTGATAAATATTGCTAGACTTAACAGTGCAACAACGCTGCCTGTTATTACGGTAACGCGGGATAAACCAGATTATAAAAAAATCAAGATAGCGCTTCAGAAAACATTCTCTGACTGGGAACAACGATGGAGATTGCTGAATGAGGGTA
Source organism: uncultured Thermoplasmatales archaeon (assembly GCA_964601295.1). Taxonomy (GTDB): domain Archaea; phylum Thermoplasmatota; class E2; order DHVEG-1; family DHVEG-1; genus CAZRMY01. Next base: position 8,757 of record CAZRMY010000002.1, read on the forward strand.
CATTGTATAATATAGCAACGAAGCATAATCCTATATATGTTAAATGTATTGGCGCCAGCATCGAGGAAGCAAAAGAAATAATAGCGCTTTCTACGATACGTGGCGTTATCCCGGAGCCAATTCGGGTGGCTCATATCATTGCATCAGGGATAACACGAGGTGAGAGTTATGGGAAAGCCTAAGGCGGTGGTAAATACGTCCAAATGCTTAGCCTGCTGTGCCTGTATTGCGGTATGCCCACAGGATGCTATTGAATGGATTGCGTATAAAGCACAGGTTGATCCAGGGAAATGTACAAGCTGTGCTATCTGTATTCGTACATGTCCCGTAGGAGCTATAGCTGGGAGGGCGCTAGATGAAATATGATGCAATTGTAGTTGGAAGTGGACCTGCTGGAGGTACCACGGCGCGTTATGCAGCAGAGAATGGTGCAAAAGTATTGATACTTGAGCGTCGTGCCGAAGTAGGCGTACCTGTGTTATGTGCGGAAGGAGTGAGTAAACAAATTGATAAATATCATCTGCTTGAAGGCGACAATTGGATAGCAGCAAGCATGGACGGGGCACGCGTTTATTCTCCTGATGGAACCATGGTAACGTTATCAGCTGATGTCGCAGGTGCTGAAACCGGATATGTGCTTCATAGAGAGATTTTTGATAAAGAAATTGTTCGTAGCGCTGTTAGCCATGGTGCAAAAGTAATGCTTAATACAAAAGTTACTGGGCTTCTGAAAGAAAATGGAAAGATCACGGGTGTTACCGCACAGTATTTGGATGAGGAACTCACTATTTCTGCAGATGTTATCGTTGGAGCGGATGGTGCTGATTCAAAAGTAGGAAAATGGGCAGGTATTAATACTACGTTGAAACCTCGTGATCTGGAATCATGCGCACAGTACACACTCACTAATGTTAATGTCGATGAAGGATTCTGTGATTTCTACCTTGGTAAAAAAATCGCACCCGGTGGATATGTCTGGGTGTTTCCAAAGGGAAAAGATATTGCAAATGTCGGTATTGGCGTGCTCGCAAGCTTAAGCGAAGCGGGTATGGCAAAAAAATTACTTGATCAGTTTATTGACACGCGTCCTGATCTTAAAAAAGGCGAGCCAGTGCGTTTTCTTACTGGTGCAGCACCCGTGGCAGAACCGGTTGAAACCGTCCGTGACAATCTTATCTTAGTTGGTGATGCTGCACGTCATGTTGACCCGATTACGGGCGGCGGTATTACATCAGCCATTGAAGGAGGGAAAATTGCTGGTGAAACTATTGCAAAAGCAGTAAAGCTGCAGCAATTCAACAGTGATGTGCTTAGCGCATATGAGCAAGGATGGAAGGCTGCTTTCGGCAAGAAACTCCGGCGAAACTATGTGGTAAAAGAAATTATGCTTGATATGGATGACAAAACATTCAACATGCTGGCGGATTCTCTGAAGGATTACGATTTTGATGAGATAAGTACCCTCGGCTTGGTGAAAGCATTGGTGGCAAAGCATCCGACATTGCTGATGAAGCTTCGACCGTTACTGAAACTTGCTAAAAAATAGGGAGCAGATATTGATATGAAATGGGGTATTGTGTGTAAACCCGGTGCGCAACGAGCATTAAGTGTATCTGCTGATGTGTATGAGTTTCTTCATGAACATGGCGAGGTGTATCCTGAAACAGTTGTCGCAGAGCATCTTGATTTGAACGGGTTTTCAATGAAAGATCTTGATGAGAAATGTGATACGGTGGTCACCATCGGTGGCGATGGGACGATTTTGATGGCATTGCAATATATCCATAAACCAATTTTTGCGATTAACTCTGGTGCTATGGGGTTTCTTGCGGAAATTGAGTCGAAATATACGCGTAGTGGGCTACAACAAGTCATTGATGGTAAATATAACATTGAGGAACGTGCAAAGCTCAAAGTAATGGTAGATGGTAAACGTCTGGGGGATGCAGCAAATGAGGTGACCGTACAGACCGCGCGGATTGCTAAAATCCTGTATCTGCAGTTGTTTGTTGATGATGAAATGATTGAAACCATGGGTGCAGATGGAGTTATTGTGGCAACACCTACCGGTTCTACGAGTTATTCGTTAAGTGTAGGTGGCCCCTTGATGGACCCAACCGTCAACGCGATGATTATCGCACCATTAGCAGCGTTTAAACTAAGTGCTCGTCCCTGGGTGATACCATTAGAACGGACGGTGCGTATTAAACTGCTGCCGAAGAGTAAAGAAACGAAATTGGTCATTGACGGTCGTGATACCACGCAGGTAACACCAGAATCAGATATTCGGATAACGGTCTCCAATCATAAAGCACGTTTCATACGTTTCGGAGAAACTTTTTATCAGATGGTACGTCTAAAACTGATACGATGATCTTATGGGATTTTTTAAACGTGAAAAACACCCGGTTAAACCACGTGCTCCATGGAAAATCACACAAAATTGTTTAAATCTTATTTTAGAATCAGCGAGATCTACCTTTCCTCGAGAATTCGGGGGATTGTTACGTCGGGATCCCGACGCAAAGGACACCATTATCGAGGTAGTGTTACTCCCAGGAACCATCTCAGGTGATAGTCATGCGATTTTCCGGCTGCATATGCTCCCAGTAGATTTCGATGTCGTTGGCACCGTGCATAGCCACCCCTCATATCATCCTATTCCCTCAGAGGCAGATATCGCACTGTTTGGAAAATTTGGTAAAATTCATATCATTGCTGCTCGTCCATATAATCAGTCATCATGGAAAGCATTTGATTATCAGGGTAACGAGTATCAGTTAACGATTGTATGATCGGTTCATAAATGCATTGTATTCTTAATCTAAAGTATGCCGGTGTATTTTTATATTGCACAGAGGTTCACAGGTTTCGATGACGAAAGCACAGCATAAAAACCAGCGTATTGGTGTGTTTGTTGATGTACAAAACCTGTATTACACGGCGAAATATCTGTATAAACGCAAGGTAGATTTCAGCCGAGTTCTCAGAGAGGTTGTTGCTGATAGGGAGATCATCCGGGCGATCGCCTACGTTATCAGAGCAGATGTAAAAGATGAGCAAACTTTCTATGAGGCTTTAGAAAACATGGGTTTTGAAGTAAAAACTCGGGATTTACAAATATTTTACGGGGGAGAAAAAAAAGGTGATTGGGATGTTGGTATCGCCATGGATGTCATGCGGCTTGCTCCTAAGCTGGATACAGTTGTGCTGGTAAGCGGTGACGGTGATTTCTCGGATTTACTTGAACATGCGAAAAGCCTTGGATGTCGCACTGAAGTTGTTGCGTTTGGTAAAAGCACCTCACATAAACTAAAAGAGGTAACGGATTATTTCTTAGATCTTGATTCCAGTAAAAAATACTTGTTAAAAGTACGAAAATAATTAGTCTTCTGTAGTATATTGATATTTTGATAAAATTGAAGACCATAATTCTTTTAACCATGCCAAACACTACACCTCTATCAGCATAATTGGAGAGAACATGGTGACCTCACCGGTAGATACTTTTATTTTTGCTCCGCTCGCACCACTGCTTGGTGTCCTGCTTTTCTGGTTCATCCAACTCCTGTTCATCGATAGTTTCAAATATTTTCTCTCAAAAATATGGCAAACCCATGAATCATTCTGCCTGTTTACCAACTTCATCGGTATTCTTTTTCAAACCATCTGTCATGCTCTTGGTTACACAATCACTAAAAGCGGGATACAACAGTTCCAGGTGACCATCCACTATGGGAAAGTAAAACCAAAAAAAGAAAAAACCGGTATCTTTCAATGGATATCAAACGCGTTTCTTTTCATCGGGCCTTTTTTCATACCGCCAATTATTTTGTTGTTACCGCTGATTATTATACTCCCTGATGCATTCACCTTACAACCATCTGCTTACACCACTTTTGCACAAGGACTCATACATTTCGGACAAAACCTGTATAACTTCGCTGAACAATTCATCGTCTTCATCTTCACCATCGATCTACTCCACCCAGTTGAACTCGGGTTCTTCCTCCTCCTTCTCTTCTTTGGTATGGGAATTCGACCTAGTTATATCGCTGAACAAAAAAAAGAAAAAATCAGCATGATCTATGATCTCGCTAACATCAAAAACGGTATTCTCCATCGACCGCTCTACCTTCTCCTATTATTCCTGCTGTCCTACTGCATATACTATATCTCACTAGGATTTGACCAGAACTGGTACTCGTTTATCTTCGCGTTCTTCGGCTGGCTGTCTATCATCGCCATCATATCATTGCTTATCGCGCATCTTTTTATCATCTTCATACATATCACCGACGAGATACCACGACCCTGGCGCATGCTCCCCTACATTACTCTCCCCTCATCCTACATTCTCATCCGTACTGTCTTTTATTTCTACCCTACTGAGCTTTCAAATACACTCGCCCTTATAACCATGCTCGCTGTAACCATTCTCGTTATCTATCTGCTCCTGAAATATAAGACCAATAAATTTAAAACCACGCCACCTATCAAACCTAGTAAAAAAATAATCCGGGATGACTCAGATGAACCAAGAAGACTTATTAAATGATGAACATATCGAAGAAGTACTAACCCCGCATCCATTTTCATTTATGAAACTACAATCACTCTGCATCTTCCCTATCTTCTGGGGCTTGCTCCTTCTCTGGCTCGTTAACTTCTCAGAATACACTTCTCTATTTCAAAATCCATGGCTTATCATCATAACCTGGGCGATCGTCATGCTCCTCGTTGCGATCATCGCCTCGCTAGTCACCATACAATGGAGCATCTTCTTCCTCTACCTTGCAACCATAGCTGGGGGTATCGGTCTTGTCCTCTGGCAAAACTGGCTTGACACCACCAACCTTGCTATACCCATTTACACGATAATAATATCCATCATTGGGTTTCTCATAGTAGAACTCTACCGCCGCTCCCACAAATATATTATAACCAATCTTAGAATCGTATTCCAAGGCGGCGTGGTAACCAAACGAGAACGTACCGTGCGTTACGACAAAATAACCGACATCGACGGGCAACAAGGAATCCTCGGGCAAATATTCAAATTCGGTACCATCATACCCATCAGCCAATCAGGATTCGGACTGGGCAGCGACAAATCATTCGCGGGTGGAGGCGCAGAAATAGCGCCCAAAAAAATCGGGTTCTTCGGATTCTTCGGGGGCGGCAAAGACGTGCAAACACCCCGTGCCCGCAGCTACTATGAACTCCATGGCGTACGCCCCTACAAAAAAATACGTAAACTCATCGAAAACCTGGTCCAAGGAAGCGTCATCACACCTTACCAACAAGAACAAGTTGCCTTCCAAAAAGAACAAGTAGATCTCCAGAAACAAATGCGCGATCTTCTCAAAAAACAAAACAGCCTCAACGACGAAGAAGATGACACCGCTTCATCCGAGACATAGATAGTTTTATAACACATAAAATATTCTCAGCAGAACCATGGTTCCAAAGAAAGTTTTTTTCACCAAAGGCATAGGAAAACATAAAGATCAATTACAATCCTTTGAACTTGCACTCCGCAACGCGGGCATCGAAAAATGCAACCTTGTCAACGTCTCCAGCATCATACCACCACAATGCCAGATCGTCACCAAAGAACAGGGAACAAACCAACTACAACCCGGTCAAATCACCCACTGCGTCATGTCACGAAACATCACCAACGAACCCAACCGTCTCATCGGTGCAGCTATCGGGGTTGCCTTGCCAAAACAACCAGATTCACACGGCTACATCTCAGAACATCACAGTTACGGCGAAACCAGTAAACGCGTCGGCGACTACGCAGAAGACCTCGCCGCAACCATGCTCGCCACCACTCTTGGACTTGAATTTGACCCGGATAAAGCATGGGATGAACGCAAACAAGAATACAAAACCAGCGGACGGATCATACGCACCCAAAGTGTCGCCCAAACCGCCAAAGGAGATAAAAACGGCCTCTGGACCACCGTGCTCGCAGCAGCAGTATTCTTAGAGGAATGAAACACGTGACCCGGCAAAATCCCCTATTAAACACACGCATCACCCCCCAAACACCACCACCAAACACCACCATACAAGACCTTATAACCTATTACACCAACTCAGGTGCCTACAACGGCGGACGGCTCGCTGATGCCTGCACCATTTATGAACAAATGATCAAAGACAACGCAACCATCTGCCTCACCGTCGCCGGAGCGCTCACACCCGCAGGACTCGGCGGATACATAAACAAACTCATACAACACGGCCTTATCGACTTTATCATATCAACTGGCGCAAACCTGTACCACGACATACACTTCGCTCTTGATCTCCCCGTATACCAAGGAGATTTCCGTGTGAACGACGCGGACCTAGCAAAAAACAACATCGTACGTATATACGACATCTTTCTCCCCGAACAAACCCTACTGAAAACCGATACCTACATACAACAACACTCCAAAAACTACCGCCCAGCGCATCCCATATCCACCGCCACCTTCCATCACCATCTCGGGAAACATCTCTGGAAAACTAGTCCAAAACCTGAATGCTCCATTTTAGCTAATGCAGCTAAATATGATGTCCCCATATTTACCCCCTCACCCGGCGACTCCTCCATCGGTATGAACCTCGCCCTTCTCAAACTCGCCCATCACCCACTACAAATCGATACTGACCTTGACATACTCGAGTCGACCGCGCTCATATACACTAGCAACAAAAGTGGCGCTATTGAACTCGGCGGCGGTGCACCAAAAAACTTCTACATGCAAACACAACCCATGCTCAGCCAAATCATGAACATAAACAAACACGGCCACGATTACTTCATACAAATAACCGCAGATGCGCCCCACTGGGGCGGTCTCTCAGGAGCAACCCCTTCAGAAGCAGTATCCTGGAAAAAAATCAAACCCAACCTAGACAAAAACAATGCTGTTATATACAGCGACGTCACCATCGCCGCACCACTTCTTTTCTCATACATGCTAGCAAAAAACCATCACCGAAAACCAAAACGACTCTATCAAACCAAAGACACAGCAGTAACACAACTCACCCAAGCAAACAACAACGCACAAGCCAAAAAAAGCTGTTCAAATTAGACTGTAGACGTTCTTAATAAAAAAACCGGTAACCTTTTAATAGCGCTTCAATATCTTAGCACACCTCATACCAAAACTAGTATCCAATTAAACAAACAATAAAAAAGTCATCTTTGGAGAGATAGAACATGGAAAAAGTATTTAATAAATGGTTTGAAGACTTGGGAATAGCAGATGTCCCGCTCGTTGGTGGAAAAAATGCTTCACTTGGAGAAATGATCAAGAACCTTGGCGAAAAAGGCGTCCGCGTGCCCTCCGGATTTGCTATCACCGCTTATGCCTACCAATACACTATGGAGAAGGCAGGTGTTGACAAAAAAATCAAAAGCATACTCAGTGACCTTGACACCCATGATGTAAAAAACCTGGGAGAACGCGGTGAAAAAATCCGTAAGCTCATCAAAAACACACCTCTTCCCAAAGAACTCGAACAAGATATTCGTAAGCATTACCGGGAAATGGAAAAACGCTATGAAAAAAACGTGGATGTTGCCGTACGTAGCAGTGCTACCGCCGAAGATCTACCCGATGCTAGTTTCGCCGGTCAACAGGAAACATACTTAAACGTACGGGGTGAAGAAGAACTCCTCGAAAAAGTTAGAGAATGCTTTGCCTCATTATTCACCAACCGCGCGATATCATACCGTGAAGACAAAGGATTTGACCATTTCGGTGTCTATCTCTCTGTGGGTGTACAAAAAATGGTCCGATCAGATCTTGCCTCATCAGGGGTCATGTTCTCCATTGACACCGAATCAGGATTCAAAGCCGCTGCGTACGTCACCGGCGCCTATGGCCTTGGAGAAAACGTGGTCCAAGGTGCGGTAAATCCTGATCAATTCTACGTGTTTAAACCCACCCTCAAAAAAGGGTTCAGCCCCATCGTAGAAAAAAAAATCGGGTCAAAAGAACAACGACTTATCTATGGTGAAAAAGGAACAGTTCAACAAAAAGTCAGCGAAGAAGACCGTAATAAATTTGTTATAACCGATGAGGAAGTACTGCAACTCGCTCACTGGGCATGCATCATAGAAGATCACTATCAAAAACCAATGGATATCGAATGGGCAAAAGATGGGTATTCCGGTGACTTATTTATCGTGCAAGCTCGACCAGAAACCGTACATTCACAACGAGATCTTGCCACCCTTGAAACATACGTACTCGAAGAAAAGGGAGATATCCTCGTCGAAGGGGAAGCCGTTGGCAGTAAAATCGGCCAAGGAGAAGTCAACATCATTGAACACGCCAAAGACATCCATAAATTCCAAAAAGGCCAAGTACTCGTCACCGACATGACCGATCCTGACTGGGAACCCATTATGAAAATCGCCAGTGCCATTGTGACCAACCGTGGAGGGCGAACCTGCCATGCGGCGATTATATCCCGTGAACTTGGCATACCCTGTGTTATAGGAACGGGCAAAGGAACTGAAAACATACCAGACAAACAACCCGTTACGGTCGACTGCTCAGAAGGAGTCGGACGTATTTACAAAGGCAAACTAAAATTCAAAGTCGATAAGCTAAAACTTGATTCAATCCCCCAAACCAAAACACAAATCATGATGAACGTAGGTGTCCCCGAAAAAGCATTCCAACAAGGTCAAATACCCAATGATGGAGTCGGCCTTGCACGAGAGGAATTCATCATAAACTCACACATAGGGATACATCCCTTAGCGCTTCTCAATTACGAAACATTAAGAGAAAAAGCAAAACATGATAAAAAAATTGCAGAACTTATCAAAAAAATCAATGAAAAAACCAGAGGATACCAAGACAAAGTTGAATTTTTCGTAGACACCCTTGCACGAGGCATCAGTAAGATCGCTGCAGGATTCTATCCAAACGATGTTATCGTCAGACTCTCAGATTTCAAAACCAACGAATACGCAAACCTCATCGGCGGCTATCTGTACGAACCTGAAGAACACAACCCCATGATCGGGTGGCGAGGCGCATCACGCTATTATGATGATAACTTCAAACCCGCATTCAGCTTGGAATGCCGTGCACTCAAAAAAGTACGCGACATCATGGGACTCATCAACGTCAAACCCATGATCCCCTTCTGCCGCACCCCAAAAGAAGGACAAAAAGTCATAGACATCATGCAAGAATACGGTCTTAAACAAGGAGAAAACAACCTTGAGATATACGTCATGTGCGAAATTCCCTCCAACGTCGTTGTTGCTGATCAATTCGCAGACATCTTCGATGGATTCAGCATCGGCTCAAACGACCTCACTCAACTCACCCTCGGACTTGACCGCGACTCAGATCTTGTCGCCCATATCTTCGACGAACGAAACGATGCAGTCAAACGACTAGTCAAACAAGTCATCACCGCAGCACACCAACATAAACCACGCCGAAAAATCGGTATCTGTGGACAAGCACCTTCAGACTTTCCCGAGTTTGCTGAATACCTCGTTGAATGCGGCATCGACAGCATATCACTCAACCCAGACACTGTCGTCAAAACACGCTTACATATCGCTGAAGTAGAAGGAAAAATCAACGGCAAAACCGTGTACTCGCTCAAACAATAGCGGTTCCACCTCGCACTTTCCTACAGCGTTCCACTCCCACACATTTTTTAACTAACCTCACATAATTAATGGAATACAACACAAAAAAAGAGGTAGAACCAACCACATGGAATATATACCCTACATCAACATCACAAAAAACACCTTATACTACAACCAACACTACTCCACAACTACTACTTACACAGAGCTCACCGGCCACCTCCCCAGTACCACCCCGCTCTACATTTACGACCACGACGGCATCACCCACAACAAACCTCATTTTAACACCTATCAACGCCTTGCCTCAAGATACACCCTCTGGATCGACGCAGGACCACGAAACCTCGGAGACATCGTAGACCATGTTATGGCCGGGGCACAACACCTCATCATCCGACCATCACTCATACCCTCACAAAACATACCCTCAATCAAAGACCTCACCGACACCCCCCTCTACCTACTCCTCCGTCCAACCACCACAAGCCCACCACCGTACACACCAGATATCACCGGATACCTCATCACCAACGAAACCAACACCCTTCAACACACTCACACCACCACAAACCTCATCACCACTATAACCAAAAAAAACTACCCCATATATCTCTTTGAACCATACCCTACAAATATACCACACTGGAAACATAAAAACCTCACCCGCATCATCACTACCATACCCTACCTCAAAAAGGAGCATAAACTATGACCACAGAAGCGCACACAACCCTCGCCTTCGTCTACAAACGAAGTGGCAAAAACATCCTTACCAAATCAGAACTCGTCAACATCCTCTCCATTGAACTCACCTGGTTCACCCCTAAACAAGCACAAACATTCGTCACCCATGCACTTGACACCCTGCTCCTTAAAGAAACAAAAAATGGTCTCACCCCCACCTTTGATATCCACACTATAAACATTCCCTTAGGTTTCAAACCCCACTCACCCACGCCCTCACAACCAACCAGCTCCGCCCCCGCTCAAAAGGAAGCACCAAATTCACTAATAGATGAACTTATCACACGGATCGCACACACCACTAACAAAACACCTGAAACCATCAAAAAACAAATAAACCAACTCCAAGAAGACAAAAAAATTCACCCCGAAATCGCCGCACTCCTCCTAGCACACCAACATCAAATACCCACACAAGATCTCCACACAACCTTAAAAAAATCTATATTTACAGCAAAAAATGTAAAATAATCGGCACCAACAAAACACCCATACAATGACTCCGACGAACACCCCACAAAATAGGTAAAAAACCAATACACGTCGCCACAACCACCACAAGCAACCCTAACACACCAGTAAACACAAGCACCAAACATACAATCAACAAAATAGTTCCACCCACTAATTTCTCATACGGAACACGTACAAAATACCGAGCAAACAAACCACCCAACTTAATGGTTAACACGTACGACAAACACCCGCCCACCAGCAACGCAATCAACAAAAAAACCAAATACTGCGGTATCAACCACCCCGTCCACTCCTCAACAGCAACCAACTCGTTCACGGCTAACGCCGCGCCACTTCGCGGGCGCAGAATAATAAACAACACAGCCACTACCGCAAATGCACTCGCCGTATTCACCGCAGACAAGGTTACAATCGTCTGCTCATTCCCTGATTTCTGACGTGCATTCATCGCCATAATCGTCCCGGTAGCAGACGTTATACCTGGGATAATAGACACCAACACACCGGCAATACTCCCCGTAACCACGGATAACACCGACTCTTTTTTATCGCCACCAGATAACTGTAGTCTTTCAATTTTCTGTTTTGGTATAACCGGCTGTGTGACTAAAGAATTTACCAACGTAGGCATACCAAAAAGACCAGTTAACGCAGGAAACAACACTGGTGCAGACAACCCAAACGGCGAACTCACTGGGAAAGACAAAATAACCAACCCAAAAAAACCAGATAACAAAAACACAAACACTGCAAACAAAATACCCATCACCGCAGGACGACGACCAGACGCCCCAAAATCCGTGATCATTCCTTTCTCCGTAGCAAGCATAAACAACGCAATAGCAAGCAACACCCACCCCATAACCTCCTGCAACACTGCATATAACTGCAGCGGATAACCAATAATCCACCGAACAGGATATACCAGCACAAAACAAACTAGTATCGCTCCAAAACTACCCATGGCTGACCAAGAAATTGCTTCGTATCCTCGTCCTTGCAATAAAAGATTATGTGCTGGTAAAATCGTCAAAGCAGTGTCCTCATCTGGGGCGCCTAAAAAAGTTGTGGGCAGAACATCATGGAACGTGTGAGAGATGGCAACACCCGTTATAAACACTGCAATGAGCAATAAGATAAACTCTTCTGTAAACCCATAACTAAATAAAGGTGCACATAAGGAGATAATAGCTCCAGAAAACGAGAGTAAAATTAAGGCAATATTATTTACATGCAGACCAGGTAATATCCCTGTTAATACACCAACCAATACTCCAAGGATGCAAAATATGAGTACGAGCAGAATGTGTAACATGTTGACCTAACCTCGTTTAATCACACCGTGATCCGTAGAAGTGATCTGCACACTATACCGCAAATGCGTCATATCATATAGAAACCGTCCAGCAACGGTTACTTGTTCTCCAGGTGCTACCGTGATATTACTGTGGTCATCGTAAATAACCACAAGAAAATACTGGTTTGACGCATCACGGAGATAAAAAAAGGTTTCATATACTTGATCTACTACACCGACAATAGTGACATTAATTCCTTCATAAATATCAGGGTTTTCAGCTAGCTGCCATAGCGGATGCCGTGTTTCATTCCATGTTTGGATGATATCTATGTGACGAGGATCGTCAACAACGAGTTCCCAGTTTCCCTGATATTTTTCTACTGTGCCCGTTGCAGAAATGGTGTCCCCATATTCGACAGGAGCGTTTCCTTCGACATATAGTTGAAGTAAAATTGCTGTGTCATCTTTGATGTTTATGAGCTGGGTGTGGTAATCAGTAGTATGATGTTCGATGACCCACCCTGTTACTGTTACCTGTGCGCCCTCGTAGTCGGGTATTTGGTCTAGTGTTACCGGTGTAGGTGTAGTTAACGTTGAAATGAAATACAGGAAAATCGTTCCAAGAAATGCAAGCAGTATAGCGATATGTTTGAGTTGTATACTCTTCATGGGATCAACATCTATTTATATGGCTAGTATGTGATAGTTTTGTATTAAATATAAATAATTAAATAATGTATCTATTTATAAAAATATTGTTTTTAATAAATATGGGGAGATTCAATAGAAAACTTTATAACAAGTTCTATCTTCATAGCACAAAATAATCATACAACCAATTCTCTGGTGGGAGTAATTACATGGCACAATCAGAAAAAGAAATAGTTCTCAAAGTCTCAGAAGCATTTCAACAAGATGTTGGTTATGGTAGAGCACGTATAGATCATCAGACCAGGATAGATTTAGATTTATCAATTGGCGAAGTAATCGAAATAGAAGGAAGTAAAAAAACAGCTTCTGTGGTCTGGCGTGCACATCCTGCTGATGAGGGGAAACGCATCATACGTATTGATAATCTCACACGAAAAAATACAGGTACCGGGTTAGGTGACCGGGTGAAAATACGACGAGCTGATGTTAAACCCGCTCGGGATCTCACGCTTGCACCATTAATTTCAGAAGGGCAGCAAATACAATTTGGAACTGGCATCGGCACCCTTATCAAAAAAGGGTTGTTGAAACGTCCGCTGACTAAAGGAGATACTATTATTATACCGGGTATTGCGTTATTTGGAAGTGCACTTCCCTTTGTTATTCTTGAAGCACGGCCATCCGGAATTGTAGCAATAAACGAAGAAACAACCTTGCATGTAAAAGAGGAAGCAGCAAAAACAACAGAGATGGAAGGACCCCGAGTAAGCTACGAAGATATCGGGGGGCTTCATGTTGAACTAGAAAAAGTAAAAGAAATGATACAGCTGCCGCTTAAACATCCTGAATTGTTTGATCGGTTAGGCATAGATCCTCCAAAAGGAGTGCTTCTTCATGGCCCACCAGGTACTGGAAAAACATTGATTGCAAAGGCTGTAGCTAATGAATCAGGAGCTAAATTTTATACGATTAACGGACCTGAGATCATGAGCAAGTTCTACGGGCAATCTGAGGAAAATCTGAGGAAAATCTTTGAAGACGCACAAAAAAATGCGCCATCTATTATCTTCCTTGATGAAATTGACGCTATCGCACCAAAGCGTAGCGAAGTCCATGGCGAAGTAGAACGGCGGGTAGTCTCGCAGCTACTCACCCTCATGGATGGGTTAAAAGGACGGGGGAAGGTCATTGTCATTGGCGCGACTAATATCCCTGAATCAATTGATCCGGCGCTCCGCAGACCAGGGAGATTTGACCGGGAAATTCGCATAGAAGTACCAGATAGAAACGGCAGGAAAGAGATCTTGCAAATTCACACCCGTGGTATGCCTATGAGCGAAAAAGTAAGCCTTGACAAACTCGCGGATAACACCTACGGTTTCGTCGGAGCGGACCTTGCGGCACTTGCACGTGAATCAGCTATGAACGCGCTTCGTCGGTACCTCCCTGATATCGACCTGGAAAAACCCATACCGGTGCAGATATTAGAAAAAATGGAAGTCACTATGGATGATTTCAAAGAGGCGCATAGAGGAATTGAACCCTCTGCTATGCGGGAGTTTTTCGTAGAAGTACCTAAAATCTCCTGGGAAAACGTTGGTGGATTAGAAGAAGTTAAACAACGACTACGGGAGGCGGTTGAATGGCCATTAACACGCCCGGAGATATTCAAACGTCTTGGAATTAACCCACCGCGAGGAATACTCCTTTATGGACCACCAGGAACAGGAAAAACATTACTTGCTAAAGCAGTCGCGCATGAATCTCAGGCTAATTTCATTTCGATTAAAGGCCCTGAGGTTATGAGCAAATGGGTCGGCGAAAGTGAAAAAGCAGTTCGAGAGCTTTTCAAAAAAGCTCGGCAGGTAGCCCCAACCATTGTGTTCCTCGATGAATTAGACGCAATCGCCCCAAGACGAGGCACCTACAGTGGATCGCATGTAACCGACAGTGTGGTAAACCAAATGCTAACCAGCATTGATGGATTAGAGAGTATGCAAGGCGTTGTGGTTATCGGTGCGACAAACCGACCAGATATTATTGACACCGGGTTATTACGACCCGGTAGATTTGATCGGTTAATTTTTACTCCCGAACCGGATGAAAAATCCCGGTTAGAAATCTTTAAAATCCACACCGCTGAAATGCCCCTCACAAAAGAAGTGAACCTGGAGAAACTTGCAAAGGAAACTCAAAACTATTCAGGCGCAGACATCGAATCAATATGCCGAGAGGCGGCAATGAACGCCGTACGGCATGACGAAAAAGCAAACGAAGTAACCGAGAAAAACTTCGAGGAAGCGTTAAAAACTGTACGGCCATCAATCACTGACGAGATCAAACAATTCTATGCGAAAATGTCCGAGGAGATAAACAGCGCTATGGCCAAAAAGGATAAAAGAGAAAAAGATATTCAATATTTATAATCAAATATAATAACAGGAGGGAAAAAATAATGCGTGTATTTGAGAATGAATTAAGAGGTAAAACAGTGATGAGCGAGGAGGGGCTATATCTTGGTATATTACGTAATTCGTTAGTTGATGAAAAAACAGGGGAATTACTCGATATACTTGTGGAACCTTCAGAGGATATCGACCCTCGGTTGTACAATATTGATGAAATGGGGCATATTGTCTTTTCGTTTAATACAATAAAATCAGTAAAAGACGTTATTATAGTGGGGCATTGATCTTCTTAACGCAGTCATTAGCAAAAAATATGTATGCCCTTTCCTATTTTTGATACTTTGATGACTAACGGAATGTCATATTAATCATTATTAATTTGTATGTATATTTTTTTATGGAGAAAATAGGTATTTTGTCTAAAAATGATGTTTGTATATTTTAATTGATTTTTTGTGCAACAAAGTTCAAATTAGTTGTAAATCGTTTTTTTTTCTTATCTCGATTCCGCTTAGGGAGACCCCTTTGTTTCATGTGGAACTTGTTATTTAGTGGTATCCGGCGTTAATAATGTTTTACAAACGTAGTATTTCCTTATAGATATTGAAAAGTTGCTATTTGAATATTACGATTTATTTAAATATATTTTTAGAAAAATAATTATATTAAAATCCCAGACTATACTATCTTCCACAGGAAATGATCCCCTCCCCCCTCGTAGTATAACCCTCCATATATACAAGATAAAATATATACAAGATAAAAACAAGATAAATTTCTCTTTTTAAAAACATTTTCATTTGTTTAGGCAAAGCATAAAATTTAATAAACCACAATACTGTTACAAGCAACCGGGAGGTCAATTTTTACGAACAAAAACACAATACCAGCACATAGAGACATATTCGGGCAACTTCTCAAAGTAGAAGGCCTATTCATCAACAGAGAAGTTATGCGCCCCACCTATATGCCAGACGAGCTACCACACCGCGAAAAGGAAATAGATGAACTTGCTTCAGTTCTCGTGCCTGCGTTGCGCGGTGAAACTCCATCTAATGTATTCATTTACGGTAAAACCGGTACCGGTAAAACCGCTGTCGCTAAATTTGTCGGCAAAGCCCTCTTAAAAAAAGGTAGAGAAATGGGCGTGCATGTCAATTTTATCTATATCAACTGTGAAGTTGTAGACACACAATACCGCCTGCTTCAAAACATTGCTAATCACTTTATCCATGAATGGTCAGAACGCATTCCGTTCACTGGATGGCCTACAGATGAAGTGTACAGTAAACTTCGGTATATGCTTGAAAAAGATGGCGGCGTAACCATCGTCATCCTCGATGAAATCGATAAACTAAAAGGAGATGAAGCATTATACAATCTCACCCGTATTAACACGGATTTAACCAACTCAAAAGTCTCAGTCATCGGTATATCAAATGATTTAAAATTCACTGAATTTCTTGACCCTCGTGTAAAATCTAGCTTAGGCGAAGAAAACATGATTTTTTATCCATATGATGCTCGTCAACTTCAAGATATTCTTACTAACCGTGTGGAAAACGCACTGAAACCCAATAGTATAGAAGGTGATGTTGTCCCGTTATGCGCTGCACTTGCTGCACAAGAACATGGAGATGCACGTAGAGCATTAGATCTTCTCAGAGTATCCGCCGAACTTGCAGAACGAAGTAAAGCACCACGTATAGGTAATAAACACGTCCGTCTTGCACAAAACAAAATCGAAATAGACCGTGTAGCTGAAGTCGCCCGCACACTCCCTAACCAATCAAAATATGTTCTATTCTCGATACTTCTTCAGGAACAACGCAACCAATCCGCCGGTATCAGCCGCTCCATGACCACTGGTGAAGTCTACGATATCTACAAAGAACTCTGCAAAAAAACCCGTTCAGATCCATTAACACAACGACGGATTACTGACCTCATATCAGAACTAGATATGCTTGGTATTATCACTGCACGAGTGATATCTAAAGGGCGGTATGGACGCACACGAGAAATACAGATGTCCTCGTCCACAAAAGATTTAATCAACATCCTCCAGGAGGACGACCTGTTCAAAGATCTCTCCAGCTACAAAATGCGCGGGCAAACCCGCCTCATATAACCAATATTTTTATAACACCGGGAGGTTACCCGTTACCTGATCAACCAGATTGCTGGGGGCTGGACCGACACCTAACACCGTTTTAGTACCCGCTGGAATCTCAGTTTGGCCTGCATCCACAACGACTTCAGCAACAATACCCAGATGCTCAGCCGCCTGTTTTAACGAAGAAAAATCCTTCTCAAACTCAGTGTGAACCACTACCTTTTTCCCACCCTCACGCTGCCACTTCGTATACCACTTTGCGTTACTTTGCTTGGTACGCAACACACATGCCACCGCAGCATGCGCCACCTGCGCTGCCAACTTACCAGGGGATAACGGTAAATCATCACGAGCGACAATTACCAGTTTATACTCAAAAACCATACGCACGTCAACCCTATAGGTATTTCCCATCACTTGTTTTCATTATCACTAAGCGTAGAATATGCTTCCTCTCGCCACTTCTCACCTAATTGCTCAGCACGATCATAATCCACTAAACCTTTCACTAACAACGATTCATTATTTTCTTCAACATGTTTCAAAGGAACCCCTAAATATTTACCCGAAGATTTCACAATGAGCAAATCACCAGCCAATGACACACTCTCGCCAACACGCCTACCTTTACCATCAACTACAAACCGCGACAACAACATCTCCGCGTTAGGCCG
This sequence comes from uncultured Thermoplasmatales archaeon, assembly GCA_964601295.1. Classification (GTDB taxonomy): domain Archaea; phylum Thermoplasmatota; class E2; order DHVEG-1; family DHVEG-1; genus CAZRMY01. The sequence goes on from CAZRMY010000002.1 coordinate 26,767, forward strand.
CTCATCATCCTCTTCATCAGCACCCTTTTTTCGACTACGAAACAACGAAAAAAACACACATAACACCTGAAGTAGACGCATACCCCATCGTTATCACCGCTTCTGTTATAAAGCTTTGGCCATTTACCCTAAAAAGCATATGGCCACATCGAACACCTACGACGTCATTATCACTGGCGCAGGACCCATAGGTGCCTACACAGCATGGCAAATCGCACAAGCAGGATACGCTGTTGCCTTGCTTGAAGAACACCACACTATTGGCACACCAGTAAAATGCGCAGGGCTTATCACACCGCGCGTGTTCAATACATTCAACATCCCTAAGAATAACATCATACAAAACACGATCACTGGTGCGCATATACACAGTCCAAATAATCACATCTTAACGATCACAGGCGATCGGACACACGCCTACGTTATCAACCGAATTAAATTCGACCAACACCTGACACATCAGGCAACAACACACCATGCAACTCTTCTCACACATACCAAACTAACTGCAATAGATCACACAAATCAAACCATCAATGTAACCAACACGCCACAAAACACTCAGAGAGAATTGTCTTATCGGATACTTATCGGCGCCGATGGCGCACACTCTACCGTCCGTCACCGGGGGGGCTTCCCGCTACCAACCGAATACTTACGAGGTATCGGAGCAGAGTTAACCGACACCAACCTCAACCCCGACTATGTTGAAATATTCCTTGGTCAACATATTGCACCCGGTTTTTTCGCCTGGATAATACCTACCAATGATACAGGCACCACCGCACGCATCGGCCTTTGCGTAACTGCACAAGCAACACATCCCATAAAAACCTATTTTCAGCGACTATATAACCACCCTTACACCAAAAAACATCTTTCAGGATCACGCGTCACACAGACAACAGCAGGCAGCATCCCTTTGGGCCCCCTCAACAAAACCACGCAGCCGCATATCATGCTGGTAGGAGATGCAGCAGCACAGGTAAAACCTACCTCAGGCGGAGGAATATACCCGGGGCTATGCTCTGCTGCACATTGCGCAACAACCGCTATAACCGCTCTCAAAACCCACACCACCAACACGCTTACCAACTATCATAAACAATGGACCCAAGACATATACCGCGAACTCCGGCTCGGCATGCGATTCAGATCTATTTTCACCCAACTCTCTGATACACAAATCAATCAATACCTCGAAAAAATGAACAACCCAAAAACCATCGAAATTATCACCGCACATGGTGACATAGACTACCCCTCACGGCTTGTCATACCCTTGGTGAAACGTCATCCCTCGTTACTAACACTTTTTCCCTCGGCCTTAAAAAAACCAGTTCATCTCCGAGGCGGTGGAGGCACATAATACTCCTCCTCTTCATATGATTGTTCACGTGCAGCAGGCCGCGGCTCAGATACAAAACCTCCACCCCGTTTTTTCCTCCGAACAATCACGAGTACCACAATCAATATCACTACCAAAATAACACTCAAAATACACGGCAAGAACAACCCTAGAACATACACCGGCGATACAGCTAACTGACAGGTTAAAAAGCCACTCAACTCCTCCGCATCATCAAAAACCACCTCAAGGTAATCACAGCCATCTGCTGTTTCACCCATCACAATCTCATTATCAAACACGCCCTCAGCAGACACCACATCAATACCATTCGGAAAGATAACACGATATAACACTTCCTGATCAGATATGCCTTGCAGCGTAAAAACCGGATGTGATATATTAAATTCAGGCGGAAAAACACTTACCCCAAAGGGCACAGAATACAAACACCGAGCATACACAGGAATCACAACCGGTGACAATGCATCCATGGACGTAACATCTTCGTTCCACTGCAAGGAATTACGAAAGAGCGCTCGGTCAACAAACCCATTCACCTTCAAACCCGCAAGAATACCCGCAGTTGTTGACTCAAAACTTGTTTTCTCCGCAGTTAAATACTCTTGCACTTCATCATCTGAAAAAACACCCTCCTGAATACACACTCTAAAACCATCAGCATTAAGATACGCTAAAGAAATCTCAGCAGGAAGCCCCATTTGAGCAGGTACTTGATCAACATAAATATTTTTTGTCCCCTGCAGATCAAACGATGCTGTCAACTCTGTGTTACCTGTTAAAAAACTAGGTAAATTCAGCTCAAATTTATCCACAGATATTTCAATAACTGTATCTATCTCTTTGTCAGCATATGCAGGAGCAGACTCTGCATTAACAGCGCCTGAAGGACCCGCAGAGACATTCCAGGTATACACCACCGTTTTTCCCGCTATAGTTACCTCTTCAGGCAGATACCACAACACCGTATACGGTAAACCAATACGCTCTAAGGCATCACCAAAATTAATCTCCGCCTGCGTAATATTTGTATATGCCCCAGCATAAATTAACCCAAAAAAAGCAGTGGGGCTCATATCATACAACTTTAGATTAAAATCGTCTTCGACCAAGGTAGAACCAACCGCCGGAACCGTATCCATCTGATGAATCTGATACGGTGTCGTACAATTCACCGTGGTATCAGTATCCCACTCAAAAACCAGCGACAACGTCTGATTATATGATGATTGTTCTATAGCAGATTCCACTCCATCAGCAATAGACGCCACCACAGAATCATACAGATGACTATACTTCAGTAGCTCATTATCCGCAAATAATCTAATACCATCAGCCGGTATCACATCAACATTAGAAATAACCACCGGCAATTCAAGCAACCCTGTGTTATTGATTGATTCAATCAACACATGTGTCGTTAAACCCGGACGATCAATATCTACTGTATCCAACTCAAAAATTAAGCTTATATTCTCAGAGCCCTGCTGTATAAACGTAGGCCGGGTTTCCTTAAGCTGAATGACCGCATCTGTTACCTCCGCTTGGCCATCCCAGTTATTCGAAACCCAGATTACTTGATTATTTGACACTTCACCATTCGTAAAAGGCCGCCCGAAATACTCGGGCAGCTCAATAACATACGTATTATTCCAACCGGGTGAGGCACGCATATCAAAACCATATTCCACCACGCCTTCCATATCCAAGATTCCATTTATAACCTGAGATACATCAACTGACTCATTAAATCCAAAAAAACCAGCCGGAAGCTCCACCTCAAGCACCTCAGTAAACACCACAGGCGGATCGTAGGCAACAACACCCGGAACACCCGAAGGATTATCGCCACTATATTTAGGCGTAGAAAAATTCAACAACTCCGCAGAAGGAAACAACGCATGCAACTGATCCCGTACCTCTAAATACAATGCATACTGTATCTCACCCTTAGTCACATCATCAGCTGACCGAATCTCCTCAGCACTATACTCCCGATCCGTCGTAACCTTACTCACCGACAACACTACCTCCACAGATAATCGATCCCCTGTCTCAAAAAACGCCACAAACTCCGCATCTACCAAATCCATACTATCATCAACACCGCCAACCAAACCCACTAAACCAAACGATACTAACAATAGAATGCAAACACCGAACACACCCGCCTTTCCCATGCGCATCACACCACACACATCCTTAACACCAGCCATAGAGAAAAACACTTATAAAAACTTTCGTACGAAACGAAACCACTAAAAACACACGCAATATCTACATTTTGTAACTACCATGCATATTATCGGGGGAACTGCTTCACAAACCACCGCTGCAGAACTTGCTCAAACCCTAAAAAAACCACTAGTAAACACCACCTCAAAACGATTCCCCGACCAAGAACTCTACATCCGCATCATGGACGACATACACAACGAAGACATTGTCATAGTACAAACCACCTACCCCGACCCAAACATTATCGAACTCCTCCTCCTCCAAGACGCAGTCAACGACGCAGGAGCAGACACCATCACCGTTATCATCCCTTACTACGGCTATGGACGACAAGACAAACAATTCAAACACGGCGAACCCATCAGCGCCAAAACTCTTGCAGAACACATCAGCCTCCAAGCAGACAAAATAATCACCGTTGACCCACACAAAGAACACATCCTTGACTTTTTCACCGTGCCCGCACTAAGCACTACCGCACTCCCTGCAATCGCCCACTATCTCCAAAAACAAGGCAACATCGATATAATACTCGCCCCTGACAAAGGCGCTAAACACCGTGCAGAACAAGTATCGCAAATCGTCGGATGCGACTACGATTACCTAGAAAAAAAACGCCTCGATGGCAACACCGTTGAAATCACACCAAAAACCCTTGATGCACATAACAAAAACACTGCAATCATCGATGACATCATCTCCACCGGTGGCACAATGGCACAAGCAATACGGCAACTCAAAACACAAGGCGCAAAAAAAATCACCATCGCATGCACACACGGCGTATTCGCACACGGCGCAAAAGAAAAACTACGGGCAGCAGGATGCGACCACATAATCTGCACTGATTCCATACCTGGAGAATTCAGCAAAGTCAAACTCGCAAAAACACTCGCTGAAACACTATCCCAAAACATACCAACATAACATTTTCCCAGAATAATAATATAAACAACACCTCTAAAAATATCTCAAGCATAATCATAGATAACTTATTTATAACACTATAGATTTACGGTTGTTTACCTTCTCCTAGGGTGAAACCATATGCGGAAAAGAGCACAACTTCGAGAAACACCTTCAGAACCAAAGCATATAAAAACAAAACCAAAAACAAGACAAACACGGAAAAATCCTCCTAAAAAAATGTGGACCACAATCGCGTTGATTGGTATATTTTTCATGGTTTTATTATTAAATACCGCCTTTAACGTGACATCTGATGCTGCGATCAATCATAATGGGGAGACAGTTGCGGAAAAGTTTTATCTCTCCGGGCCTGACCCATATTATAACATGCGATTAGTGGAAGAAACACTAAGACTCGGAGAATATCCCTACTATACCTATAACGATCCATTACTTAATTACCCTCTCGGCCGAAGCGGCAGTCGTGCACCACTACTTAACATGCTAACTATTGGATTCAGCAGAATGCTGCTGCCGTTCATGGAAGAAGTTGACGCAGTAGGATATGCTATGCAGCTCATCCCCGCTTTATTTGGCGCTCTAATCATATTTCCCGTGTATTTGATCGGCAACACATTGTTTAATAAAAAAGTAGGATTGGTTGCTGCATTGCTCATCGCACTTATTCCAATACATATTGGTTCGGGTCACGGTTCAGCGTATTCATTGTTTGATCATGACTCATTGAATTTACTGCTATTTATGCTGACCTATCTCTTTGTGATTTTAGCATTATTATCTAAAAACATCAAACGATCTTTAATCTATGCAGCTTTAGGGGGAGTCTCCTTAGGTGCATTATCGCTTGTATGGGTCCAGGCGCAGTTCCTGTATGCAGTAATTGGGCTTTATGCCATAATACAGATGCTAGTAGATATTATAAAAAACAAACAATCTACTAAGGTGCCATTGTCCTTATCCGTTACTTTAGCTCTTGGTTATCTATTATATTTGCCCGTGCAGTTCAGCAGATCTGCGAGATTTGACTTAGATGTGTCATTATTTGTCATTCTTGCCGTTATTGCCTTTGGTGTAATATATTTGTTTCTTAACCGGAAAAAAATCCCCTGGATTATATCTCTACCAGTAATTTTCAGTATTGGTGCTGCGGGTATTGTTTTTCTCTTATTCGTTCCGAAACTTGCCCAATCCTTTCCGTTTTTGGGGCAACTGCAGAGATTATCTGATATCCTTGGCGGTATTGGCATTTATGGGACTAAGGTTGCTGAAACCATTGCTGAGGCGAGTACTTATAATATCAGTAGGACGTGGATGTCATATGGACCGGTGTTGTTTGGTGTTGCGTTAGTTGGGATACTATTTCTTATTTATTACTATCTGAAGGAAAAAGAAAAAAACAGAGTATTTCTTTTAGTTATTGTAGTTACTCTGGTGTCGTTATGGCTTACCTCAACTGCTGGTCGTTTTTTGAATGACTTGGTCCCATTTATTGCATTATTAGCTGGATGGTTAACTATTTCGTTTGTGGTGACTAAGATTGATTATAAACAGATGTTGCGTAATATCCGTGGTGCAGGAGGAGGTTTTCACGGTATTAGACGGGGTATTAGTTTTTCCCACATCTTTGGCATTATTTTTATTGTAATTGTGTTGTTGTTGCCTAATGCGTTTCTTGCTTTTGATGGCGCTGTACCAGGTATTGCTAAGGAAACCTATTTTGGTTCTGATCATCAGAGCGGATATGGCCTTAGTGTGTATAAGGAGACCTATTGGATGGATGCGTTTGATTGGCTGAATGATCAGGATCTTGAAATTGCCGATCCTGCGGATCGACCGGCGTTTATATCCTGGTGGGATTACGGTTTTTATGAGGTTGCAGCTGGTGGTCATCCAACGGTTGCAGATAACTTTCAGGACGGTATACCGCCTGCAGCTAATTTTCATACTGCTACTGGAGAAGATGAGGCAGTTGCAGTATGGATTGCGCGTATTTTAGAAGGTGAACGTAGGAATAATGATGGCGTGTTTTCCTCGGAAACAGATGATGTGCTTCGCAGTTATCTTGGTGAGAATGATACTGCTAATATATCTATGTGGGTGAAAGATCCTTATTCTGCTCCCTCTTATAATGCGCCTATTGGTGCTGAGTATGATGAAACACTGAGTCAGCAGTATCGTGTTGGTGAGCAGTATGAAGAAAATGCGATGTACCATGATGTTTCAGAAACACTTAATACTGCTCTTGATGAGGAGGAGATTACGAATTTATATCTTGACCTTATAGATACCACGGGGTTGAGTATTAGATATTATGGTGTCGAAGGATACGATCGTCAGATTTTTAACATTTTTGCATTCCTAGGTGATAAAAGTATTCTTCTTCCCGCGAGTCGTTCGTTGGATTATAATGCTGAAGATGATTTTGTGAATACTATTTATGAAGGATATAAGATGAACCCTGATGGTACGAAAGGTCCGACTCAAACATGGACAGCTCAAGAGGTCAGTGAGTTACCTGAGGATGAACGTCAATATGTGGTTCCAACAAATCAGGCTACCGAGTATAAAGACGCGTATTTTGATACGATGTTTTATAAAGTGTTTGTAGGTGGTCCACCTAAAGAGGGTGCTGAGGGTGGTAAAACACCTTCGGAGCAGCAACTCCCGTGTTATCTTATGAAACATTTTTATGCGAAATATATTTCACCGTATCCTTATCCGGGTGGTGGAAGGAATTATGTTGCAGTGGTTATGGCTAAATATTATGCTGGGGCACGGATTAATGGCACGATTTCGGTTAATAACACGCAGATGCAGTATGTTCAAACCATTGTGTTTGATGAGTTTGGCATCCCACATGATAATATGCTAACCGATGCTGATGGATCGTTTAGCGTTATCGCTCCAGCGGGGAATATCACCCTCCAGTTTTCATTTGCAAATGAAGTTATTTTAGATGAAATTACATTCAATAACACTGATAGTTCCTCGGAGTTTTCACCAATTACAGAAGATGAAGGGATGCGACGTGGTAATTACACGCGGGTGCTTAATATATCGGTTGATATGGCCAATGTTAATGGGTATGTATATGAGGATGTAAACGAGAACGGGTCCTATGAACCGGATATTGATATTCCATTGTCTGGTATTGAGATGCGGCTTGAAGATGAATTTGGGCTTTTCGCCAGTCCAGAGCCAATAGTCACTGATGCCACGGGCTATTATTCATTCTCTGAGTTATTCCCGAGCAAATACACGGTGCTTGCTATTGATGGCGAGTACACACTGCACAGTGAATCAGTTGTTTTGCAACCAGGTAACCGCAGTTATAATATATCCAAGCCTCAACCTGGTAGCGTCTCAGGAACTGTATTTATCGATGAAAATGATGATGGCACACTAACAGATGGTGAAGAACAAGCAGATGTTGCTGTTGATTTATATTATACTAAATACGATGACAGCCTGCTTAAGGTTGAAACGCTGACTGCTGATACGGATGGCGAGTACATGTTTGAATCACTTGTACCGGGTACTTATATCCTTAATGCCACTATAACCAACGCTACAACCCAGGCCTTTGATTATATTATTGAAGAAGAAATCACTATCGCGGATAACGAAACAAAAGAACATGATCTCGCCTTAGAACTTGCTACAGTGCAGGTAACCGGTGTGACAACCCATCAGGGAACCCGCGTTGGAGATATCAGCATCACCTTTGCTCCAGATACTACCCTGGAAAATAATACTGCACAACAAGGTAGCGCCACATCAGATACTACCACCGGCGTATACAGTGCAAATCTGAAACCAGGCGCATACACAATTTCAGTTACCAAAATGGAGGGCACCACCAAAGTATACTCCTACACTGGTGCATTAACCCTTACGAAAGGCATGGGAACCACTCAGAAAAACATACCGCTAACCAAAGAATCCGTCACCGTCTCAGGTGTTATACACGACCAAAATACCAACCCGGTTACCAATCTCACCCTTACATTCTCACGGGATACCACCGTAGAAAACAACACCGCACTCCCAACTGAAACCACCTCTGCTGACAATGGCACATACACCATTGAGGTCACCCCCGGTACCTACACCCTTGAAATCGACCAAACCATAGATGAAACAGGTCAAACCATAATCTACACATATTCAGCAACACGCGCGTTCTTACTATCCGATGACCCCGTCACATATGACATCACAGTCACCCGTCAAGAACCATAACAGAAAATAATCACCCCTCTCTTCTTTTCTTTTATCACCCTCTACCAATTCAAGGTTAGCAACAATTTTATGTACCGATAACCTGCTCACAGGTATACGATGCTAACCAACGAAGAAGGAACCCACGCGGTCCATCTCGCTCGACAAACAATAGAACATCATTTCCGTCATAATATAAACCCGCTATCAGAACGCTCTATGCCAGCAGTCTTCAAAGAAAAACGCGGCGTATTTGTCACACTACATTCGCATCCGCAACAAACACTCAGAGGATGCATTGGATTCCCGTTACCCACACTGCCGCTATACGAAGCCATACGTAACGCAGCAACATCTGCTGCGTTCCAAGACCCACGATTTCCCCCAGTAACAGAACCTGAGATAGAGAACCTTCAAATAGAAATCACCATCCTTACCATACCACAACCAATCAAGGTAACCCAACCAACTGAATATCCGAATAAGATTCATATAGGTCGTGATGGACTTATCGTTGAACAAGGTATTTACAAAGGATTATTACTCCCACAAGTACCTGTTGAACAAAACTGGGATGTAGCAGAATTTTTGTCACATACCTGCATGAAAGCAGGCCTCCCTCCTGACGCCTGGTTAGATGATACCACCAGAATCTTATCATTTAGCGGGCAAATTTTTACTGAAACCAAACCAAATGGCACTATTTTGGAGAAGCATATAGATGGATCTGACAATTGAAGGAAATGTATACCTTGAGGGTGACTTTCACCATTGCTGCATCGGTGTAGAACAAGGAAAAATTGCAGGTATAAAAAAAACACTGCGAAGTAAACAACATTATGATATGGGCAACCGGTTGATATTGCCGGCAGGTATTGATATACATACCCATATGCGAGAACCCGGGCTAGTCTATAAAGAGGATTTTTCAACAGGCACCCAAGCAGCGTTATTTGGTGGGATATCCTGTATTTGTGATATGCCAAACACGATTCCTCCGATTACCTCCGCGGCGCTTGTGAAAGAGAAGATAGCTTGTGCTAATAAGAAATCGTATTGTGATTTCGGCGTGTATGCAGGGTTAAATAATGCTAATTTGGAAAACATCCTTGATTTAGGGAGAGTATGCACGGGTTTTAAGATTTATCTTGGTGAAAGTACTCATTCATTAACATTAGATGTACCACAGTTACCAGCGGTTTTTAGAAAAATTGCGGCTACTAATAGGCTGGTGTTGGTGCATGCAGAAGATCAGCGCTGTCTTGCTCAGCATTATCGTAAAACAGGTGGGTTAAAAGAGCATTTGCAAGCTCGTCCGGCGACCTGTGAGGAGCAGGCGATTCAGGCGGTTCTGTCGGCAGCCTCTGATAATGTGCGGGTGCATATATGTCATCTTTCGTCATGTGAGGGGTTGGAGGTATTAAAGCAGAGATCAGGTAATGTTTCCTGTGGTGTGACACCGCATCATATGTTACTGGATGTAGGGGGGCACTTGACGCCTCAGACGCATTATAAAGTTAACCCTCCGTTGCGGACTGAGTTTGATAGAAACGCGTTGTTTGAGGCAGCTTCTAAGGGCCTGGTTTCCGTGGTTGAATCTGATCATGCACCACATACACTTGATGATAAAGAAGCAGAGTTTTTTGAAGCGCCTTCTGGTGTTCCAGGTGTTGAAACGATGTTACCGTTATTGCTGTATTTAGCAAGAAAACAGCTGATTTCGTATCAACGTGTGGTTTCGTTAGCATGTGAGCATCCAGGGGTATTGTTAGGTGTTTCAAAAGGTTGTATTAAGGTGGGTTGGGATGCGGATTTTATGGTGGTGGATTACCGGAATGTTAAAACGATTGGCGGTGATATGTTGCATTCTAAGTGCGGTTGGTCTCCTTTTGACGGCTGGCCAGGGATTTTTCCTTCAGATGTGTTTGTTCGCGGGGAAAAACTTATAGAAGATTATGAGCTCCAGGGCAGACAAGGATTTGGTAGGTTTATTGGAGAGTAGCTGATGTTTGAGGTGTTCCCTGAGTGGTTTCAAATATTTTTTCAGTCTTTGGTGCCATGGTGGGAAGGCCGGTATGCGATGGTATATGCGATTGATACGCTAGGTTGGGTGTGGTGGAGAGCTTTACCTGTTGCGGTTGCGGGTAATATGCTTCCGATTCCTTTTATTTTGTTGTTTTTTAGTGGTGTTGAGAGGTTTTTACGTAATTTTGATTTTTGGGCGAACCTTATGGATAAATTGTTTGCGGTGACACGTAAGCGTGCTGATAAAAAAATCCGCCGGTATGAGCATGCGGCATTGTTGTTGTTTGTTGCGTTTCCTGTTCCGTTTACTGGTGCGTGGACGGGTGCGCTTGTTGCGTATCTTTTTGATTTGTCGTTTGTTAAATCTTTGGTGACGATTTTTGTTGGGGTGGTATCCGCTGTGGTTATTATGACGGTTATCACGCTGACAGGTGTTGACATTCTTTTTATTGTTATAGGTGTTGTTATTGCAGGTGTTATTATGGGTGTTATGGTTGTTGCAGGAATGTTTAGATCAGATGAGTAGGAGGATGGGTTCTAAGTGATAGATGAAGATATAAAAGTGGCTGCGGGGAAGTTGGGCGATAAGATTTATTGTAAGATTCGCCGATCGTATGCTACTGATTTTCATAAGTTTGGTTCGAATATTGGTGTTGGTGCTGATGGGACGCCCACAAAATATATTGATCAGGTGGCTGAGGATGTAGCACTTGCTTTCATGAAGAAATCTGATGTGGCGTTTAATTTGTTGAGTGAGGAGGCAGGTTTTGTTGACGGTGATAGCGAGTATACGTTTGTGTTGGATCCCGTTGATGGTACGCGGAATGCGTCACGAGGGATTCCTTTTTATGCTGTATCTCTGGCGGTGGGGAAACAGCGGTTGAATGATGTAGAATATGGGATTGTGAAAAATGTGCCGACGGGTGATGTGTTTATGGCTTTGAAGGGTCATGGCGCGTTTTTGAATAATGTGCAGATTGCGGCACCTGAGGTTCCGGCAAGTGAGTTGTTAGCGTCGATGAGTCTGGGGGTGAATATGTGTTCACATGCCCGGGCGTTAGCTGATAAGGAGAAAGTACGATCGTTGGGGTGTGCGTCGCTTGAGATGTGTATGGTAGCGGTTGGTGGGTTGGATTATTATCTTGTTGGTCAGGAGTATATCCGGGTGACGGATATTGCGGCGTCCACGCTGGTGGTGCGTGAAGCAGGGGGGTTGGTTACTGATATTCATGGGGAGCTGTTGGACATGGCGTTAAGTTTAGATGAGCGTACGAGTGTGATTGCTGCCTGTAGTAGGAACCTGGTTGAGTATGTTGTTGGGGCGGAAGGGTAAATCTTTATTATGGTTGTGTGTAATCTCTGGGTAGCATGAGTGTTGCAGCGGATATTAAGAAATTACTAGGTAAAAAGAAGTTACATTTTGCGTTGTTAGATCCTGATAAGCAGAAAGCATCAGTTGCGGGGAAGGTGGCAAAGATTGCTGAGGATGCAGGGAGTAGTGCGATTATGGTTGGGGGGTCAACATTGGTTTCTCAGCAGCAGGTTGATGATACGGTACAGGCGGTTAAACAGCATTCAGGGCTACCGGTTATTTTATTTCCTTCTGGTGCGCGTTTTTTGAGCAGGTATGCTGATGCGGTTTTTTTTATGAGTTTGTTGAATTCACAGAAGTTAGAGTATGTGATCGGTGAGCATGTTAAGGGTGCGTTGTTTATTAAAAAAACGGGTGTTGAACCGATTTCTATGGGGTATGTTATTGTTGAGCCGGGTATGACGGTGGGTCGTGTGGGTGCAGCGGATTTGATTAAACGCGGTGATGTGGAGACTGCGGTGGGATATGCGTTGGCTGCGCAGTATCTGGGTATGCAGTTTTTTTATATTGAAGCAGGATCTGGTGCGCGGGATCCGGTTTCAGATGATATTATTCATGGTGTGAAAGAGAATGTGGAGATACCGGTGATTGTAGGTGGGGGTATTCGTGATGGTAGTACTGCGGAGCAGAAAGTGAGCGCTGGTGCGGATATTATTATTACGGGTACGGCGTTGGAGAAGCAAGGTGATTTACGTGAAAAGTTGCAGGAGATTATTAATGCGATTGAGCAGTGATATTGCTGTGGAGGTTTTAATGGTATGAAAGTGATTGTGGGTATAACCTGTGCGTCTGGTGTGATATATGGTGTGCGTTTACTTGAGGAGCTTCAGAGTATGGGTCATGAGTGTCATCTGGTTGTGTCGTCCGGTGGTTGGGATATTTTGCAGCATGAAACCGGGTATTCTGTGGATGATGTTACCCGGTTAGCAACTTGTGTGTATGATAATGGTGATTTGGGTGCTGCTCCGGCAAGTGGGTCGTTTATCGTGGATGCGATGGTGGTGGTGCCGTGTAGTATGAAAACATTGTCAGCTATTGCGAATGGGTACGGTGACACGCTTATCTCACGGGCGGCAAGTTGTTGTTTAAAAGAAGCAGGTCGGCGGCTGGTGGTGGTACCACGTGAGACGCCGTTGGAGTTAGCAGGTATTGAGAATATGCGTAGTATTCGGCTGAATGGCGGGTGTGTTCTTCCGGCTATGCCTGGTTTTTATCATGAACCTAAGAAACTTGAAGATATTGTTGACTTTGTTGTCGGAAAGATACTTGATCAGTTAGGTATCACTCATGAGTTGTTCACACGGTGGAATTAACAAGCGGTTTTTTTATGGTGTGCAGATGGTTACAAAGTTAGTGAAGATTTGTTCACCGTATTCAGTATGGTCTACTTCGGGGTGAAATTGCAATCCATAGAATGGTTGTTTTTTATGTGACATTGCTTGGACTTTGCAGCTTTCACTTTCTGCAAGTAGTATGAACTCTTTAGGTAGTCGTGTTACTTCATCATGGTGTGATTCCCAAACTATAGAGGTTTCTGGTACATTATGAAAAAGAGGATGATTGGTGGTGTGGAGGTGGAGTTCTACTTTTCCGAATTCAGGGGTTTGAGCGGGTTGTGCGTCTCCTCCGAAATGGAGGGCTATGAATTGATGACCTGCGCAGATGCCTAGTATAGGAAAATCTGCTTTTTCAAGATATTCTCCGCAGTTGCCTAACTCGGGTTGCAGTCCGATGCGTGGTGTGCCACCGGATAGTACTAGACCATGGACGTTCTCTTTTAGTAGTGTGTCGTATGGAATCGTATTTGGTACAATTTTGGTTTCAACATTCAGGTATTTTAATGTACGCCATTCACGGTGTGTCCATTGACCGCCGTTGTCGACAACATAGATTCGTACCATACTGGTGTTTTCACTCCCATTCAACCGTGCCAGGTGGTTTGTTGGTTATATCATATACGATGCGGTTTATTTTGTTGCCCATTTTGTTGGTTATTTGTGTTGAAATACGATCAAGGAGTTCATGGGGTATGGGGCTGTAGGCGCAGGTCATAGCATCACTGCTGTGCACGGCGCGGACTGCGATGGTGTCACCATAGGCGCGTTTGTCTCCTTGCACTCCGACGGTTTTTAAGGGGATGAGCACAGCGAAATATTGCCAGGGGCGTTCCATGCGCTTTTGGGATACCGCATGGTCTATTTCTTCTTCGACAATTGCACATGCTTCTCGAACGAGTTCTGTACGTTCAGGGGTGGCTTCACCAAGGATACGCACGGCGAGACCCGGTCCAGGGAATGGCTGCCGTTCTGATATGGGGAGATGTAACGCGCGGGCGAGTTTTCGTACTTCATCTTTGTAAAGGTCACGGAGTGGCTCTACAAGTGTGAGTTTCATATGTTTTGGGAGACCGCCGACGTTATGATGTGATTTGATGGTGTCACGAAGTTCACCACCTGATTCAATCCAATCTGGGGCGATGGTGCCTTGAACCAGATATGTGACGTTTTCTTTTGCAGCGGCGTGTTCAAATATTTCGATGAATTTTGAGCCGATGATTTTTCGTTTTTTCTCCGGGTCAGTTACGCCTTTTAATGCCTGATAGAACTCCTGTGAGGCGTCTACGAAGCGGTAGTTCATTTTCGCGTTTTTCAGGATGTCTTCTACGGTGTGTGATTCATTTTTACGCATGTAGCCGGTGTCAACATGCACAGCGATTAATTTTTTACCGATGGCTTTGTGTACGAGTACTGCGGCGACAGTACTGTCCACTCCGCCGGAGAATGCAATCAAGGCTTTTCCTTTGATTTGTTCTTTAAGCTGAGCTATGGTTTCGGTGATAAATTTTTCTGCGTTAAACATGATCGGGTGTGCTCCTCTGCGTATGTTATGTTTGCTGGATTTTTTGTTTCATGTCATTTCGATATTTAGCCAGCTGTTTTTTGAGGGTGATATCGCGTAATGCAAGTATTTCGATGGCAAGTAATGCAGCGTTGTCCCCACGATCGAGACCAACGGCGGCAACTGGGATGCCTGGTGGCATTTGAATTATGGATAGGATGGAATCAAGATTGAGTTTACCGCTGACAGGTACACCAATGACGGGTTTGGTGGTATGCGCGGCGATACTTCCCGGGAGTGCTGCAGCAAGCCCGGCGATACCAATGAAGACATCCGCATCGCTTTTTTCAACTAGTGTTTGCAGGTATTCAGGGGTACGGTGTGCTGATGCTACCGTTACGGTATAGTCAACCTTAAATTGATCCAGGATTTTTTGTGCTTTTTCTGCTACAGGGGAATCTGATTTTGACCCCATTAGTATATGGATTTTCATGGTTTCACCTCTGGGTATATCTGATGATATATTAATAGTTTCGACATGTACTCCTTTTTTGTGTAAGCGGCATAGTAAAATAATTATATCCGTTCCTTATGTTGGAGTCTGCAGAACTCTTTGGCGTTTCCATGAAATTGGTTATCTGTGAGAAAAACATTGCTGCTCGGCGTATAGCTCAGATTTTAGCTAAGGGCGATGTTAAAAGAAGTCGGTTATCTGGCGTACCGTTGTATGTGTTTACTTATGAGTCAGAAACATGGAATGTCATTGGGCTGAAAGGTCATATTATTACGTTGGATTATCCTAAGCAGTATAATCAATGGAAGCAGACGCCTCCGCAGCAGCTTATTTCTATTGAGCCGGTTAAGAAAGTGAGCGAACGTGCTATTGCGACGGCGTTGAAGACACTTGCACAGAAGAAACCTGATGTGATTATCGCAACGGATTATGACCGCGAGGGAGAACTTATTGGTTTTGAAGCAATTCAGCTGCTGGAGAAATACCTTCCTGAAAAGAGCAGTGTTAAACGAGCGAAGTTCAGCGCACTCACTGCCTCTGAGGTAACAGAGGCGTTTGCGAATTTAAAAAAAGTAGATTATAATCTTGCTAGCTCTGGTGAAAGCCGGCAGATTATTGATTTAGTTTGGGGTGCGGTGTTAACACGTTTTATTTCTCTTACTTCTAATCAGCTGGGTAAAGATTTCTTGTCTATCGGCCGGGTGCAGTCGCCAACACTTGCGCTACTGGTTGACCGTGAAAAAGAAATCATGAATTTTGTCCCTAAGAAATACTGGGAGATTCTTGCTGATTTAAAGCAGCAGAAAGCATTTACTGTGAAACATGAGCATGGACGGTTCTGGGAGGAGGATCCCGCACGGGCGATTTATGATAAAATTAAAGATAGCACAGAGGCAACAGTGGCGGAGGTAACAAAAACAACGAATAACGAGCGTCCACCATCACCGTTTAGCACTACGACATTTCTGCAGGCTGCTTCAGGGCTTGGTTTTTCCGCGTCACGGGCGATGAGCACTGCCGAAGATCTGTATATGTCTGGGTTGATCTCGTATCCTCGAACCGATAACACCGTGTACCCACGTTCATTGAATGTGCAGTCTATTTTGAAAAAATTAACTCAATCATCAGTTGCAAAAGAAGCACAGCTGGTGTTAGAAAACCGTCGACGGGTACCCACACGTGGGCGTACACAAACAACGGATCATCCGCCTATCCATCCGGTTAATGTCCCCAGTGCTAAGCTTACCTCTGAGCAACTAAAAATTTATGAGTTGATCTGCCGTCGTTTTCTTGCTACTTTTGCACAAGATGCGATTTCAGAATCCATGGAAGTCTCCTTACGGATAAAGGATGAACCATTTGTAACTTCTGGGTATCGATTAATTGAAGCGCATTGGCGTAGTATTTACCCGTATTTTAAAGAAAAACGTAAACCCCTACCAGATATGCAGAAACATGAAAAAATCCCCGTAACCCGCATCAACCTTAACGCAGATAAAACTAAACCTCCTAAACGGTATTCCCAAGGCGCGTTAATAGCCAAAATGGAGGAGTTACAGCTAGGAACTAAATCCACGCGGCATGAAATTATCAGTAAATTGTACAGTCGAAGATATATTGTGGGGTCACCACCGCGACCTACGGCTACTGCGATCGCAGTTATCGATGCGTTAGAGCATTGTAATGTCACGAAACCAGATATGACCGCTGAACTTGAAGAGGATATGAATAAAATCGCTGAGGGAAACAAAAAACTTGAAGAGACTGTCAAAGAATCGCGGGGAATGCTCACGCAGGTTATGACCGGGCTGGTAAAAGATAAAGAAGCCATTAAAAGTTCTATTCGTGATGCGTTAAAAGAGCAACGACATATGGGTATCTGCCCAAAATGTGGCCATGATTTAACCATTAGAACCTCACGGAAAAGAAAACGTTTTGTCGGCTGCACCAACTATCCGAAATGTACTAACACGTATCCGCTGCCACAGCGAGGTGCTATAGTAAAAACAGATAAAACTTGTGAACACTGCGGTGCACCTCTGGTGGTATCACGGATGAAAGGCAGAAAAAAATGGGAGTTCTGTTTAAACCCCGACTGTCCGAGTAAGAAAAAAAATGAACAAACCAAATAGCACTTGGTTTTTTATGTTTCCTTGTCTTCTACTTCATCTACCTCTTCTTCAATGATTTTATTAACCGAAACCACCCGATCATCATCATTTAAACGCATAATGATAACACCCATTGTATTGCGACCCTGCCGACGAATACCTTCAACAGGTATACGAACCACCATGCCTTGTTCGCTATTCAATATGATTTCATCATCGTCATCAACTTCCGCTACGTAGATGACCTTCCCATTTCGCTCGTTGGTAATAATTGTTCGCACCCCATGGCTCCCTCGATGTGTTTTCCGATATTCGCTGATTGCAGAGCGTTTACCAAACCCGTTCTCAGTGATAGTGAGCAGATCACCCTCTTCTCCTACCACAGCCATAGACACCACGTAATCATCTTTTTTAAGACGCATACCAATCACACCACGAGTAACACGCCCCATTGCCCGCACCTCAGTTTCATCAAAGCGACATGCTTGGCCATGTGCTGAAGCTAACATAATCGTCTGCTCACCATCAGAAAGCCGGGTGCTAATCAACTCATCACCCTCATCCAAACGTATCGCTTTCACCCCGGTTACCCGGATATTCCCATACGCGGATAACACGGTTTTCTTGATATACCCCCTACGAGTGGCAAATACCAGGTAATGCTCATCGTCAAACTCATGAATTGGTATCGCGGTTTCAACAAACTCACCTTCTTCAAGACGAGGCAACAAGTTAATAATCGCTTTACCCTTAGCATGACGCCCTCCCTCAGGGATTTTATAGCCTTTCAACCAGTATGTTTTACCTTTATTTGTGAAAAACATGATATAA
>CAZRMY010000002.1:45225-47169 GCA_964601295.1 uncultured Thermoplasmatales archaeon
TGCGTGGACGTCGTAAACGAATCCACAATCACGTCTTCCTCCTTGGTTTCCATACCAATGAGACCTTTACCACCACGGCGTTGCGTCCGATAGGTTTCCACTGGGATACGTTTAATATACCCGCTATCAGTGATGGTGATAACCACGGTTTGCTCAGGTATCAAATCTTCCATGTCAATATCGATTTCGCCTTCAACAATTTCAGTTCGCCGTTCATCACCAAATTGTTCTTTGATTTCAGAAAGTTCTCGTTTAATTTCAGCTAAAATATTTTGTTTATCACTTAAGAGTTCCTCTAGGCTTTCAATGAGTTTTTTTGTCTCATCATGATCTTTTTGCACGCCTTCAACTTCAAGACCCGTAAGCTTCTGCAGTCGCATATCAAGGATTGCTTTGGTTTGTTTTTCACTTAGCTCGAATTGTTTCATAAGCGCGTTTTTTGCTTCTTCAGCATCCTTGCTTCTCCTGATTATTTTAATAACTTCATCAATATGTTGTAAAGCGATTAGATATCCTTCTAAGATATGCATTTTATCTTGAGCTTTCTGCAAATCATACTGCGTACGCCGAGTTATCACTATAATACGATACTCAATATAATGCTGCAGGATTTCCTGCAGGGTAAGGATTTTTGGCTGCCCATCAACGATCGCAAGATTTAGGATGCCAAAAGTTGACTGCATATCGGTGTGTTCAAAAAGCTGGTTTAACACTACATCTTCTATGGCATCACGTTTCAAATCAATGACAATGCGCATGCCCTTCCGATCGCTTTCATCACGGAGATCCGAGATACCTTCGATTTTTTTGTTTTTCACGAGATTTGCGATGTTTTTCAGCAGATTCGCCTTGTTAACCTGATAGGGCAGCTCGGTGACTATAATCCGTTTTTTATCTTTTCCTTCGTCAATAGCTGCTCGGGCACGAACTCGAACTAGCCCCCGTCCGGTAGAATACGCGCTGAGTATCCCACCACGACCGTAGATGATTCCACCAGTTGGAAAATCAGGCCCCTGTATCATTTCCATGAGATCCGCAGTGGAAATCTCAGGGTTTTCTATCATAGCGATCGCGCCATCGATTACTTCTGTGAGATTGTGTGGGGCCATATTGGTGGCCATTCCTACTGCTATACCTGATGATCCGTTTATCAGCAGGTTCGGGAGTTTCGCTGGGAGCACGGTTGGTTCCTTTAGTGAACCATCAAAGTTATCTGTCCATTCGACTGTGTCTTTTTCGATATCCTCAAGCATTAAATGTGATATTTTCGCCATGCGTGCTTCAGTGTTATGGTTGACGAACCCGTTAGCAATAAATGAGTGACACGCGCTATCTACTTTTATGGAGTATACAGATTTTTTGGCATTAGTAGGCGAAATAATATTTACTTTATTAAAAAAATATTCATATTTTAACAAATTGTCTATCAACTTTTTATCTTTTACATCTATAATCTCTATTAATTTTTTATATTTCCTCCGTAGATTGTTATATCTGTCTAAATTATTTTTATTGATGAATTCATTATTGTATTTGCCTCGGAGGTGTTGACTAATAAAAGGGATATAATCATTTTTACTCATTCGTGAGGTGTTAATCTTTTGTATTTTCTGAAGTTTCTCCTGTTTTTTTGAACAAGCAAAATTAATCATATTTTTAAATTTGTGAATATTTGAAACATCAGATATAATTAATTTATAGCAATTATTGCGTTTATCCAGATAAGGATGTGTGGTTACAATGCCAAAATTTAGAAGAATTACCTTTAGTTGTTTGATGAGTTTATCACTTTTTGAATTATATGTTAGCTCAATGGATTTACCGCCATGTCGTTTATCAGTTTTATATCTTACCGAACCGTCCCCTTCAAACAACGCCTGTAAAAAACTTACCATGCATGCTTTATTTGCCTTTAAAACAATATGGGGGATTTCTTTTTCAGCA
>CAZRMY010000003.1:0-27266 GCA_964601295.1 uncultured Thermoplasmatales archaeon
TTTTCATTGTATGGGATTTTGGCATTTTCACCAACTCTAGATTAGTGGGGTGCCTAGTCCCTCCACCCCCATTTTTACTTCCAAGATAATAATATCTACACCAAATACCAGATCTGCTTAATGCTGAACCTCCTGAAATTTCTGCGATAAATGTGATTTTATCCCCAGGTTGTGGATTTATAGGAGTATAACTAACATCGAACAGTTTTATCTCAGATGTTTGTATAAATTCTAAGGTCAATGTTCCCACAATTATAATAATTGCCACCGCGATCATTGCAATTATTTTTTTACTATTTTTAACAGTTGAAATTACGTCACCAGGTTTGCCAAGGTTAAAATAGGATCTCACCCCGGGTCTTGTCAGATAAAATAAAATTAATCCATAGACAATTAGATAAATAACCTCCTGAGCAAGAGTGTAAGATGCAATAGTTGAATCCCATTGAGAAGTAGGGTTGAAAATGAATATTCTAAACGTTCCAATAATTGAACTTATAAAACCAATTATTGTAAGTATTACTCCTAGAAACCAAGACCATTTCAAGCCTTTGAGAAAACCATAACCCACTGCCAAATAAAATATAACTATTATTGTTCCTATTCCTGTGATTAGTAACGAAAATAATGGCCCTGGTGAACCTAATACGACTGCAAGAATAATTAGGAATATTAAACCAAAAAGACTTACTGTTCCACCTAAAATCATTAGAAATGCCAAGATGCTTATTCCCAATGGTCTTTTTTTATATTTTATTTTTAAAGAATCCTGGAATTCTTTATCCTGTTCTCTTTTTTCATCAAACTGGAAGTTATCCAATTCTATTTTGTCTCTACATTCATTACAAACATGCCATTGGACGTTAAATTTATCAATAGTTTTATATCTTTCAGAAAATCCTATTTTCTTACCACATTTTTCACAAGTTGCCATTGTATTATGCTACTCCAAAATATGTCTTAACATTTGGTTGAAATAAATAAATAATAACAATTATTCCAAATACAATTGAAGGAATTACGCTAATTAACTGACTCAAATCTAGTTTTGTTAGAATTATTATTATCGCACCGATTACTCCAATGAAAGGAAATATCATCCCAGTTTTCCAAGCCCATCTTTTCCCAAACCAGAAACCATATGCAAGCATGAAATTACATATTGCGAGGATAATAATAAAGACTAATGCAACATAAAATCCCAATGTAAATATTGGTTGAGTCTCAATACCTGAACCACCTATACTGCCCATTCCACCTGGTGATCCAGACGGATTAAACATCGCATTTATTAATGTCATAATTATCAATAATAATATTCCGCCAAGGATAAGATATAATCCACCTATAGCCTCAAGAATTGCAATTATCGTTATTCCGATTGGTCTTTCAGGTTTTTTATTTACCTGCATAGATGGCCCTGTATCAAAATTAGATTCAGATTCCCTTTTTTTTCATTATCTGATTTCATTATCATCCCATCCTAAAAAAATAATAATAAATAAGTATAATTTATATTTTTCCAATCCTAATATCTCAAAATAAGACATCCTTAATTTCCAAAACTCTCCTAAAGATTACTCCTGTTGATCTAAGCAATTCCCGACGGGAGCATGATATTTATTAACACGAGTTGATTATTATCGAAACGCTCGAGAGTTCAAATTTCATTTATGGTACTATTCATATGTTAAAAAAGTTTAAGTATTATAACGTACATATAAATACATATAAATACTTGGTGGTATTATGACTTTGAAACAAATAAGTCTTACGATGCCTGAAAATTTACTCAAAGCATCGAAAGAGTATTCAAAAGAATTTGGTTATAGAAATATTCAAGAGTTTATCCTCGAGCTCATTCGAAAAAAAGTATTTTATGAAAGATTGGAGAGATATCAAAAAATTGAGAAAGATATGATCTTAAGTAAAAATGTTAAAAGATTTAATCAAAAAGACGCCGTCGAATATCTTAAGAGTTTATAACATGGAATACATAGTTGAATTTAGTTCTCAATTCGAAAAATCGTTAAAAAAGTTAAAGAAAAAAGATAAAGCATTATTTGATAAGATACAAAAAAAACTAATTGATATCGTTCAGGATCCAGAGCATTATAAATCTCTAAGAAATGTCCTTGCTGGATACAGACGTATACACCTCGGACATTTTGTTTTAATATACAAAATTGAAGGAAATGTTATTAGAATTATCTCGCTTGATCATCATGATACGGCCTATTAGGATGTATTGGAGTATTCTGGTAATACGAGTCGATGTACCATTCCCAACAATACTATAACCACAGTTGTAATTTTTTAAAAAATTCTCCTAAAAATTACTCCTGTTGACCTATGCAATTCCCGACGGGAGCATTTATTGCAATAGCCATTTCCAATAAGGGATAATGTGTATTTTCTTACTATCTTCTGTAATGGTTTCTTCTGTATCAAAAGTGATTATAGTTCCTTCATCTAAATTGAATTGATCCATTGCGTATTTTACACCCTCAATTTCTCTCTTTCTTGTTGATGGGTTTGATAGATTATCAGTAACTTGAATTACATGTGTAATATTTCGCCCAGATTTAATTATAAAGTCACATTCTTTTTTTTCTTCAAAATAAAAAATCTCCTTCTGTCTCCTTTTTAATTCTAAAAAAACTGCATTTTCCAGGAGACTTCCTCTGTTTTCACTAAATTGAAAAGATGATGAATTTACCAATCCTGTGTCGACTGCATATATTTTTTTATCATTTACAATTTGTTTTTTTATAGACGGATCATACTTTTTTATAGTAAAAAATAGATACGCTTCTCTTAGGAAATCAACATAATTTTTGACTTTTGAAGTGTTGCTGAATTCTAAGAGCTTTTTGAGATTATTAAAACTTATTTTTTTCCCAATATTGCTAAGGAGAAACAAAGAAAGTTCTCTAAAATCTTTCTGATCTCGTATTTTGAATCTAACTAGCAGATCTTTTATTAGTATATCTTGATAGATTTGATTTAATTCTTCAAAATCTTTTGATTTTACAATTTCCGGAAATCCGCCAAAATGTAGATAATCTTTGATGTGTTGTGATAGAATTGCTTTTTCTTTTGTTGTAAAAATTGTTTTAATTTCAAGTTTAGAAAAGGACAGATATTCCCTAAAACTGAAAGGAAATAGTTCAACTCTTAAATTTCTTCCAGTGAGGCTTGTTGCAATTTCTGAACTTAATAAGGTTGCATTTGATCCAGTCACAAATATTTTATAACCATCAGTGAATAAACGTCTTACAAATCTTTCCCAACCATCAATTACTTGAATTTCATCAAAAAAGAATGTTCTGCTTTTAGGGTTGAAACTAAGAAATATTTCTAATAAACTGTTAAAGTCATGATAGGTGAAATCTAATAATCTTTCATCTTCAAAATTAATATAACTGTAATTTCTATACTGTTTTGATAGCTGTCTTAATAATGTGGACTTTCCGCATCTTCTTACACCGGTTATTACTATTATTTTAGGTGACGATATGATGCTTTCAGGAATATCTCTATTGACTATCTGGATATCTTTTTCAAAGATTTTTTTCTGTTCTATGATTAATTGACTTAGAGTTGTCTTTTCCATGTATTAAGATATGTTCTTTCACATATATATATTTTATTAAAATATGCTATTTAACATTTTTGTATTTTACTAAAATATAATATTATTGATAATTTGTAGAGAACATATTTCAATACGTTCTAATCAAACATATTATAAATATAATAATTCTCCTAAATTTTTCTTCTGTTAAACTATGCTAGCCCCAACGGGAACATCTATTTTTATATAACTTTTTATAATAATTATGTGTGGTGATATATTATGGCGAATATAACATTATCTGTACCTGATAATACTCATAAACAAATGAAACATTTTTCTGAAGTAAAATGGAGTGAAGTAGCAAGAAAAGCAATAATGGAAGGACTAGAAATAGTATTCCTTGCAGAAAAATTGGTTCAAAAAAGTAAATTAACTGAAAAAGATGTGGAAAAATTCAGTAAAAAAATCAAGTCCTCGTCATCAAAGAGGTTTCTTAGTTGAATATAATTATTGATTCAAATGTGCTATTTTCTGCACTAATAAAAGATTCAATTACTAGAAAAATCATTTTGGAATATGATGAGTTCTTTCTGTTTCCCTCGTTTATATTCGAAGATTTTGATAAATTAGTATTAAACAATTAGAAGATTAATCTCTGATAGATTGAGGATTCTCCTCAACGTTTTTCTTTTTTTAATCGATAAAAATACAACAACAGCAGCGCAGGACCATAAATCCAAGCGCCATATAAAAACAATCGAGCAAAACCAACCAGGGCAATCAAAGTGCCACCGATAGAGGTACCAATCATTTCTCCCGCGTTGCCAAACCCCATGAGAATAGAATATTGTGTTGCACCAATTTTTGGATTGGTAACATCCATGGATATCGCTCCAAATGCAGTAATATGTCCTCCATGTAAAAAACCAATTATCGGATACAATACGGCAACAAGCTCCCATGAACCGGCAAAAGCAAGTAAGGCAGCAAAAACAATATTCACACTGATAAAACCAAACAACGTCATTTTTCTAGTAAATGTATCCGCCAAAAACCCGCCTGCAAACGAACCGATAACCGTTGCAATAGGGGCTCCAGTTACAATCAAACCGATATCACCGATAGGCAACCCAAACCGTGTTTTAACATATAATGGAACCACAATTGAAAGTAATCCAAAGCTGATGGTTAACACCAATCCAAATGCTGCAATTATTTGAGTGGGGCGTTTTTTAAACTCTGCAAGTGTGATACGTGCTAGTTTCGGGTGTTTATGCAGGGTGATCGTTTCTCTGACAAAAAAGGGGAGTATCATAATAAGTAACACAACTATACCGGCGGTGATAAACGCGGATCCATACCCAAAATCCTGGGCGATTCTGGCGATAGCTGAGGTGGTAAACGCTGCTCCAATAAACAGCCCTCCAAACATCGCGGCATTCACTTTTCCACGTTCTTCTGCTGGTGATATCTGGATAGCCCAAGCATCTGCTGCTACATCAAGAAAAACGATGCCACAAGATGCAAGAAATGCGATAGCCACAAATGGAAGGAAAAAGACACTAGGGTCAACAAGTGATAAGCACATAAAACTAATCGCAGCGATAACCCCGCCAATTAACGCGATTTTTTTTCTACCGAATTTTTGAAAATAATCAGCGATTCCACCAAAAATAAATTTGGCGATCCATGGGAAAAATAAGATTCCAATAATCGCGGTGGTTAATTCCATTGAAATATTTTTTTCAACAAAATAAATCGGGACGATGAGGATAGCCAGAGCATATATTATTCCTTGTGAGAAATATAAACTGCCGAATAACGGGTATTTTAACGTGGGGTGCTTTTGAAGTTCAATCACATATATTTAATGTTTATTATAGATAAAAATCTTTCTATAAATTTGTTATTTATATTTTACTAGTATGTTTAAGTATATTACATGGTACTACCGTTATTTATGTTCAAAAAAAGAATTTAGAGTTAGTAGCAACAATATAGCTGCAAAATATGTTTAAAAACAATTTGGTATACTTAATCTATAGAACTTACGGAAAAGATACCATGATGTATCTGTTATTACTTCTACTGGGCATAGCAGCAGTTACCGCTGAGCTAGCACTACTCTACGCCTGGATCTCAGCACGATACCATTACGCGGCAAAAACCACTTCTACCTACACTCCCAAAGCACAGGTGATTATTCCCTGCAAAAACATTGGAAAAGATCTCATCGAAAATACCGCCGCCATACTCAATCAACACTACCCAAACTACAACGTTACATTTATCACCGATTCAGCAGAGGACCCTGCATATCAACTACTAAATAAGAAATATAATCAACACCCTCAAGTCACCCTTATGATCTCCAAAATACGCCCACATTGCAGTGGAAAGATCTCAGCACTTATAACAGGGATACATGCCGCTCAATCCACTGAGGTATACGTGTTTGCGGATGCAGATATCAAACCACATCCCAACTGGTTGTCACTGCTCATTGCTCATTTAGACGACAACAAGGTAGGTGCAACTACGGGGTACCGCTGGTATTTCCCCTATGATCTCAACTCGTTAGTGGTATCTTGCTGGAACATGATACAAAGTATCTCCCTGTATTATCCGTCCTATAATTACGCCTGGGGTGGATCTACCGCAATCACAAAACAGATGTTTCATAGGTTGCATATCGAACGAGCATGGAAACACGGATTATCTGATGATTTAATACTCACCAAGCTGGTTAAACAAGCAGGGTACAATGTACAGTTTATTCCTGCATGTATCGCTGAAAGCCCAGTTGAAGGTACCCTCAAGGAATTCATAACCTGGGGCACCCGTCAATTAACCTGGACGAAATGGTATTACCCACAAGGCTGGATCATCTCTACCCTCGGATCAATAGGCTTAAAAATAGTAACACTAACCGGAATTATAGCCCTACTATCTGGATACATTCTACCCGGGAGCATCATGATTTCAACCGTGTTTATAGAAATGCTCACCGGGGGCATCGCACATACCACTATTCGGAATCACATGCAGTATCCAAAACAACGATTTAAGGCCTCCTGGCACTACTCACTGATACTGCCCCTGGTTTTCTTTATCATCGCATATAATGATCTAATGTCTATCTTCACACGGAAGATAACCTGGGGCGGTCGAACCTACCGGAAAAAAGACGTGATACAATAAAAAAATATGATATCACAAAAGTATCAGGATTCTATCGGTGACAACTCTTTTTTCCCTAATAACTTCTCATATTCCTGAAGGTTTTTTCTCCACTCTACGCCCCCGCATAAGAAGGTAGACATGTATTATTTTGCATCTTATTTATAGACGTTTTTGTTGTATCCCTTGAACATAGGTTAAAAACAGGTTGAATTTACCAAAATAAGAGAACTAAGGACATACTTTATATGAACTATGCATGATTAACCTTAGATTTGTTTCTCATAGGGTTTGTGATAGTATGAAAATTGCTCATATCTCTGATATTCATGTGCATTTCGGTGGAGATTTTAATGAAACAATGTTTGAAAAGGGAGTACGTTTAGTAAACAAGTGTGAGCCTGATGTAATCATGATTACGGGTGATATCACCACTATGGGGTTACTGAAAGAATATGAATGTGCCCAGGAGAAGTTAAAGGGGTTTACCAGCGAGTATTTGGTGATACCGGGGAATCATGATGAACGTAACTTAGGGTATGTGTTGTTTCCTGAGTTTTTTGGTCGTACTAGTTTTATTAAAGAATACGGGGAAAAAGTTACGATTATAGGGTTGGCGACAAGTGAGCCGGATAAAGATGAGGGGCGGCTAGGACGTCATCGTCATACATTTATTGAGGAGGGTGTTGCCTGTAAAAGTAATGTAACAGTGATTGGTTTTCATCATCATGTAATCCCGGTCCCTAAGTCAGGTCGAGAGCATAATATTATCGAGGATGCAGGAGAAACGTTAGACATATTGTTACGCCATGAGGTCCCGCTGGTGTTAATGGGGCATCGACATGTGCAATATGGGGTTAAAATTCATCAGACGTTGCTGGTGAACGCAGGGACTTTTTCCAGTACACGGACCAGAGGGCATTTTGGGAATACATTTAATTTGATTGATGTTGATGGAACGCAAATTATGGTATCTGTGGTTGATATTGAGAAGGAGAAGATTGCTCCGATGATTGTATTTGATCCAGCTACAGGGTGTTATCGTAACCGGTATTATGATGTGCACGCAGAAATCCGATAACGTTTTTGTTGTTTTTTTAAGTAACAAATTATTTTTTAATAGAAATTTATATATAATAACTAAGGTTATTTTTAGTGTTGAGGGAGCTATAGCGTGCTATTTCAACACAAAAAACAGTGGTTCATTGCAGCGGTTATTATTACTGCTACACTGGGAAATGTCGTAGCTGGTGTGTTGTTATTTGGGGATATACAGGTGATGGAGCTCCCTGAAACTACGATCGTCTTTGACATCGTGGAGCTTTCTACTGATGCGGTTGAACTGCAGGTAGCCCTTGGGGTTAATAACACGAATGATTTCGGGTTGTATGTAGGTGATCTAACTGTAGTTACGAAAACCCCGGCGGGTGTCGAGTTAGACACGTTTGTTGTTAAAGGTGGAAATATACGGGGAGGAGAGCAGAAAACGTTTACGGCGGTTGATCAGTTGCGTTTAGCTGATGAGATACCGGAGAAACTGTATAGTACTATCTCAGGGAAAGTCGGCGTGGTTTTGTACGGGTTCATTAGGAAAACTGTTGATTTGCATCTGACTATGATAACTGGAGTGGGTACGGTCATGGAGGCGATTGCGTCTCCCAGTATTTCCTTTGACATGGAGATTACTGATTTAACGCAGTATGGCGTGAATTTGACTGGTGCGGTTGACGTGTATAATCCAAACACCTTTGCGCTTTCATTTTCTCAGCTTACTATTGCAATTGAGACAGATACCGGGGTGTCTGTTGGGCATGTGGAAACAGGTAGTGGAGAGATCCCGGGTCATGATTCCGTGTCCATACCCGTGAGTGGACATATGGTTATTGAAGCGTTAAATGCTGAAACATTGCACATACAGCTCAGTGGTGATGCACGTGTATTATTTGGTGGTGTAGAGAAAAATCTTCCGTTGAATGCCATCGCAACCGTGCATATGCCACAGTTGGAAGAGCTGCTGGCACCTGATCAGCTTGCGGATGTTGCTATATGGGCGGATTTCAGATGTACGTTAAACGGTGTTGCTGGCGACATCATGCTGGAGACGGTGAATCCAACTAAGATTGATTTAGAGGCACGAGACATACGGTGTTTACTGTATCGTGTTGATGATAAAGCACATGAGCTGATAGCGGAAACAACTATCGAGGATGGTATTTTAAAAGCTGAAAATACAACAGTACAAACCGGAGAAATAGTGATTCCCTATAGAAGTTTAATATCATCTAAAGGGCTACCTGATTGGATGCGCATTACGATCACCGCCAATCTTAGTCTCCCCGGGTTAGATCAATCAATGTATATTGGTCTTACCGGGTATCAGGATTACAGGTATTTCAGATAACGACACAGATAAAGTGCAGTGGTACCCTAGGAATAAATGTTTAATATCCTCGGTTCCTTTCTTTTTAATAGTGTGAATCATAATGGGGGGCTTGAAGTACGGTGAGGATTCTGTATGGAGTATGCGGTGAAGGGTTAGGTCATGCCAGTAGAAGTCGTATTCTTATCAACTATCTGCAGAAAAAACATGATGTATGTATTGTTGCTGGTGGGAAGGCCTACGAGTTTCTCAAAAAAGAGTTTGATCGGGTGGAATATAGTGAATCAGTACAGTTTCTGTACATGAATGGTGCGGTTCATATGTGGTTAACCATCTGCTGGATGAAATATCGGCTTTTGCACAGATGGCTGCCATCATTTTTTCGTGTGCGTAAACTGATAGGCGATTTTAACCCGGATGTCGTGGTAACTGATGCAGATCCCGTGAGTCATTACGCCGCGTTAACCCGGGGGGTTCCATCGGTGAGTATTGATAACCCCACAGCGTTACTATACCGGGACTATGAGGTGTTGCCACGTGAGTTTTTTGTTTGGCTTCCGTTGGTTGTTGGTGTGAAACTAGGCATGTTTAACGCTGATCGGTATCTTATCTATGATTTCTTTAATGAGGATGTGGCTGATGAGCGTGTCGTTTTTTTAAAACCACTGATTCAAGAGGGATTGCGTAAACAGCAGCCTAGAGCTGAAAGTCATGTGTTTGTGTATCTCACCACTGGGGATCTCACCGATGTTACAATGGTGTTGCAAGATATTGATGAGCGGTTTATTATATATGGGTGTAATCGAAGTGAAAGAGCGAGAAATTTAGTTTTTAAACGTTTTAATGAAAACGAGTTTTATGATGATATTGCGTCAGCAAAAGCAGTGATTAACACCGGTGGTTTCACCGTGATAAGTGAGGCGTTATATCTTCAGAAACCAGTGTTCACCGTGCCGGTGCAAGGTCAGTTTGAGCAGATTCTTAATGGTAAAATGGTACAACGTCTTGGTGTTGGTGAATATCATACGAGTTTTAAGAAACGTGACCTGCAGCATTTTTTACAGAACCTTGATTGTTATAGCAAAGGATTATCGCGGTATGATGCTGGTGATCAACAGATGATTTTATCGCGAATTGAACAGGAAATTCAGCGGGTGATTAATCGTTAGCAATACACGGTGGTGGCACAGAGGGAGGATGGGAGGGTTTTAGGAGTAGTTCTCTGGCGTATATGAGAACATGGAGAAATAAGGTTTAAGACAGGTGTAGATTAGACGGCGGAGGGTATATACCGCTGGGTCTAACGTGGTTTTACGTGGTTGAATATAGGTGGTGAAATCCTGTGGTTCTTCTGGTGTAATATGGAGAAATGTAAGGAGGTGTTGCATGGTTTTCTGTGGGTGATGACAAAGGGATTCATACGTGATATTGATGTATGAGTCTGTGGGGAGTTGGGGGAGCGTTTTTAGATATCCGCGGGTGGAATGGGCGGTATGGATTAAGAGAAGTAGGGTGCCAAGTACATTGAGTTGATTTGTGAGGAGTCGTATACTGTATCGGGTGAGTGGGTTAGGGTATAGTTGGTTATACAGACGGGATATTTCGCTGGCATAATGGTTTTTTGTTTGAAAAAGAACGCGTACGGCCTTGATAAGCGAGCTTAGTGTTTTATAGGGGTGTCTATGAATGAAAATGAATTTAGCATTCGGGAGGTGTTGTTTGATGTAATATGAGTTGCCGAAATCATAAGGGTTTTTGAGTAGTAGCGGATGATGGTTTTGTGCGATGTATTGGATTTTTTGTGCAAATCGCTTGAAATCTGTGATATTATGAGGGGTTATTGTCATGTCGGGTGATATGGCATCAAGGTAGAATCCGTATTCTTCTGCGAAGTCTGCAGTGGGTTGTAACCGGTCGATACCCCGGTCTTTGACACCGTGTTGTTGCAGGCGGATGGTGAGTTGTTTTTTTCGGGTGTGTTCAATGTTGTTGGTATGGTTGTAGAGGAGTCGATCATGGTTGGTGATGTGATAGGCGGTCACGGGGTTGAATGAGCGGGTTTTGGTGAGCATTTTGTATAGGATGCTGGTGCCTGAGCGGTGGAGGCCTTGGATGAATATCGGGTTGAAGATAACCGATTGTATGTTTGGCAGAAACGGTTGATCTAGTGTTGGAGTTGAAGGCATAAAAGCAGTTTCATAGGGCAGAGGAGATATTTAAGCGTATAGACCGGGAGATTTTAGAAGTATTGCTGTGTTTATAGGGAAAAAAAGGATGATGTGAAAGCAGAGTGATCAGTTTTATTGGTAGCTTCGATGTCCTTCGTCGGTGACTGTGAGTTGTTGTTCGGTGAGTATAGTGTAGTTGGTGATATCGGCGAAACTGGTGGCGGTAATATCTATGGAGTTAGCATATTTTGTCCATGAGATTCCTGATAAGGATAGTTCGAGTGATTGATTGGTGCCGTCACCGGTGAATAATCGAAGGTGGTTTGCGGCTTTGACACCAAAGTTTTGGTGTATTTCCACGTCGGGGTCGCCGTTGCCTGCGCATTCGACGGGTATCCAGCCGTTAAAGCCGAGGTTTCCACCGGTGAATACGTGTACCCATGCATGTGCGACAGCTGTGGGAATTCCTGCGGTTTCTTCGATAAGGTATCCTCTGATAAGTCGTGCGGGTATTTGTAATGAGCGGCAGAGTGAGATGTAGAGAAGGGAAAGGTCATCACAGTCCCCGTTTTTACGGGTGAATGTTTCTGCTGCTGATTGTACTCCTTCGTCGCCGGTATGGTTTTGATAGGAGGTGGTTTGTTTTAGCCATCTGAAGAGTTCTTTGGCGAGTATGAAGGAGTTGTTGGTACCTGCGAGTGATTGTATTTGTGTGGCGATGGCCTGTATCCCTGGGTGAGATGGGTCAATGTATGTCGTGGTATCAGTTGCTTGTTTGTTGCAGTATTGAGTTATGTAGTCGGGATAGTATTGCGCGATTTCTTGAAGGGTTACTGCGTTAGTTCCCATGAGATCAGCAGTTAGTAAGGCCTGTGAAATAATCATGGTTTTAAGCCCAAGCGTGTAGGTGGCTGCTCCTTGGTTGGTGATATTCCATTGTATCATGGTGTTGTTAGCACGGGTGGTTTGCTGGTAATCCTGGGTATGAAGAATTTGAATAGGGGAAGCAGAACCCTGTGTCACATCAGGTATGTCACAATCATAAAGTATCGTGTATTTTCCATCACCGTTACAAGTGACCTGATATCCATACTCTATGGTGTAGCCGATTTGCGTGGGATGGTCTTGATAAATATTAGGGGTGGTAAAAAGTGAGTCTATGCAGCCTGAGAAAACCGTGGCTAGTATGATGATGCCCGTGATAATTAGGGGTTTATACATAGCGTCTTCTGCAGTATGTTTTTTTTTATTTTTTCTTAAAGAAACCGGGTTTTTTACTTTTTTGTTGTCGATATGGACAGGCACTGTTCATGGTGCATCTGATGCATTCGGGATTTTGTTCATGGCAGTATTTCCTACCGAGTTTAGCAAGTGATTCAAGGTATTTATACGGGTTTTCTTTCATTTTTTCTGCTTCTTCACTGAGCAGATGTAATGTTTCTTCAGGGTCGGTGGTTGTCACCCAACCGAGTCGTGTGGCCACTCGGTGGACGGTGAGTGCTTTGTCGGTAGCATTACTATTTTTTTGAGGTGCAGGTTCCGGTTGTGGTGAGGGTGTCTGCGAGTGTGCAGCGGGTTTCTGTTTTTCAGGGGGTTTTTGCGTAGGAGGTGGGTTGGGTTGAGGTGTTTTTGGTACTTTAGGTGGTACATATTTTGATTCATCAGGGCTGCCCTTGTAGATGTCTACTGAGCGTCCGCCGTGGTTGGTTTCCCGAGTGCGAATTTCTGTCATAATTGGTATCTGTATGGATGCACCGGAGACAAGTGCAACGCCGATAGGAAGGCGTTGTATTTCGTTGTATGTTTGACTGGTGAGTCCTTCAACGGATTGAATGATAGCTTTGAGGTCATTAGGGTTGGTGACTTTTAGGATGATGTTGGTGTTACATTGTGAGATGATGTTTTTATCGACTTTTGCGGGTCGTTGGCTGACGATGCAGAGGCCCATACCAAATTTTCTGCCTTCTGATGCGACCGTGCGAAGCATGCTGGATGAAACCGCGTTGCCGAAACCGCGTTCCGGGCAGTAGTTGTGTGCTTCTTCGACTATGAGCAGAAACGGAGGTATTTTACCGGCTTTACGATTATCAAAAAGCTCTTTGGTGAGTCGTGCGACGACGACATCTTGTACGTCTGGTGGGACGCCTTTCATGTTGATAAGGCTGGCTTTGCCTTTTCGTACGAGTTCTGTGGTGGGTGTTCCCTGTTCTGAGAACACGCCTATTGAGTCTAATGATTCAAGTGAGGCGACAACATTCCAGCGGGCGTTGCTTT
Source organism: uncultured Thermoplasmatales archaeon (assembly GCA_964601295.1). Lineage (GTDB taxonomy): Archaea > Thermoplasmatota > E2 > DHVEG-1 > DHVEG-1 > CAZRMY01. The sequence continues at coordinate 13,583 of CAZRMY010000003.1, forward strand.
TACTGCGGTTGACCGCGTCGATGATATCGCGGATGGTGTACATTTTTTTGTATTCTTTAACTTCTTTAATAGATTGGTAGAGCACGCCCATTTGAGGTCCGGAGAGTTTTGCGGAGAGTAGATCAATGATTTCTCGTGCTTCTAAATTGGTGCCATTTAAGGATAAATGTTTGATGTTACCGCGTCCGGTGATCGGCGAGTAATGTATGAGCTGACTGGAGTATTCGCTAGCTTTGACGTCGAATTTTTTCATGTTTTTTTGTTCTTTTTTGTTTTTATTCGGCTGCGAGAGTGATGCGTATTCGCCATGGGTATCTATAATAACAAGAGGGATTTTCTTTTTAAGGAGTTCTTCGACGAGAACGCCGCAAGCGTAGCTTTTACCGCCACCGGTTTTTGCTAAAATACAAACATGTTTTTGTACCAAGGCGTCTATGTTTAGGTAGACGGGGAGTTCATGGCCTTTTAGGTAGCCGATGTATGCGCCGGTTTTTTTGTCAGCGTAAAGCCCAAGGACATGACGTATGAGTCCTTCATCTGCAATTTGTATTCTACTGCCGGCTTCAAATGGTGAGCGGGGTGCCTGCAGGGTGCCGCTTTTATCGCGGTAGCCGATGACATCGGCAAATGCGGTGAGATCACTGTTAATATAGGGGACTTCATTGGTTTTTTTTATAGTGCGGGCGTTTTCGAATTTGAGGTCTGAATGGCGTTTCATGTCCATGACTTGAGCAAGAATGTAGCCGTCTTTGTGTGGCGCGGCGATGTAATCAAATTTTCGTAGGTTGTGGTTGTCTACCATGAAATTGAATTCGGTAGTGCCTACATTTCCGTATATAATGCCGACTGAATGGTTATTTTGTTGCATCCGATTCCCCGTTATGAAACGTGAAATAGAGGTGTGGTTTATTATATTTTGTGTATTTTTTTGCTGATATGTTCAGGTAATCCGGCGAGGTGCTGAAGGGCCTCAAATTCCATGAAATGGAGTTTTCCGGGGTAAATAAGACAATGGAGTGGTGGGCCAAAGTCTTTTTTGAGGAGGGTTGCTATGGTGTTAGCTGCGAGTGTTGGGGTAGGGGATCCTGCTTGTCCGACGACGCACATGAGTGTATCTGGGGTGATAAGATGGTGTTTTTGTTGGTGTTCCATTTGTTGTAACAGGGTGATGCCTTCAGTGGCGGTCATGTACCGGTTGGTGTGTGCTTGTATATCGAGAAGGATGAGAGTGTGAAGGTTGTGGTTGAGGTTTTCTTTGATGACATCGTAGGGGCTGGTGGGAAAATAGTTTTTTTCAGGGTAGGCAAGTGTGGTGGTTCGGCCGAATTTGTAGATTTGTAGGCCGAGGAGGCCTGGTGCGGCGGTGATGATGCTGCTGCTGTGTATGATATAGGTAGGTATGTGTTTGTGGTGTGCTCTGATGCGGAGGTCGACATGGGTGGTTGCAGTCATAGGGTCTCCGCAGGTGAGTAACACCGTGTTTTTTTGTTGTGCATCAGCGATAAGCTGGGTGGGGTGTTCTGTTTGCTCGCGGGTGAGTGGTATGATTGAGGTGCCAATGGTTTCTTGGAGTTGGTCGATGCTGGTGCCCGCGAGTTTAGAGGTGTAGAATTCTGCGTAGACGACATCTGCGTGGTGTATAGCATCAAGTGCTTTGAGTGATAGATCTTTAGCGTCGTAAAGCCCAAGGCCGATGAACGTGAGTGTTCCTGGTGTCATACTGGTTCCGTTATGAGTACCAACGGGAGGGAGTACAAAAAGATTTGTGTATTCAAATTTTTTCGAAAGAATTTAAAAGTAGAAATATATTCTAGTGCTGTGGGGGGGCGACAACTACCGGCCACCGGCCCTTTTTCTTTTCAGTTCTTCTATAGGTGACAAGAAACATAGGGGGAGGAAACTGTGAGTATATTGGAGCGTTTTTATTATTATATTTGTATCTATCTATGTTTTTTTGGGGTTTATTAGGAGGAAAATAAGGAAAGGTTTAAATCGTACCATATCTATTCCCTGGGTTGGAGGTGTCTAATTTGGCCTATAATCATGAAGGATGGACTTTATACAGTCGAGATGTACAACTAAAAGGCGGAAGAAACCAGACGATCTATTTCTTTAGTAAAAGGACACCCAAAAGTGGTCAACCCTGCGAATTACCAAACGGGTACACTGTTGGTGTGAACAAGCGAACTGGTCTTCCCTATCTGAAAAAGAAGTAAGAATCATACCAGTGTTTTTTTTCTTATTTCTTTCTCCTTTTTTATTTTTTTTAAAAAGATATTTTTTTGGTGTGGTAAGGGGTATTTTTTTAGTACTTGTGTGCGTTACCTGAGGGTAGATTACTATGGCACGGTCACGTCGGCAGAAGAAAGAACAGTTCAAGCGTATCGCGTTGCAGCGGGTACATCGGTTGTTTGAGCTTGCGGAAGCAGCAGCGTTAGAGCATAAGCTGGATCGTGCTGATCGGTATGTGTATCTTGCCCGGCGGTTATGTATGCGGTATGTAGTACCGATGCCTGTGGAGTATAAACGTCGTTTTTGTAAACATTGTTATCGGTATATGCTCCCGGGTGTCACCTGCCGGGTGCGTATTAGCCGTAATCGATATATCACGCAATGCTTGCATTGTAATCAGTATATGCGTCTGCCGTTGAATACAAACATATGAAGGTAATATGAGATAACAGCAGCATCTAAATTATTTATTGGATAACTTAAGAGAATACAGCCAACCGAGTATCGTAACTACGTATCGTGTAATTAGTGTAAATTTACTGTGTACCCAAGCTTGTTTCATGGTTTAGTTGACAAAAAAATAACATGATACCTCCCCTTCCGGTATGCTTAAATAACTTATCGTTTATTACCCCTTCCAATTCATCCTATATAAAAGAACAGGTAAGTTAAGTAAGAATGGAAGCGTAATCACTATGACAACTATGTATGATGTTCCCGCAAAAGAGCTCATAGATGCGGTATCTAAAAAACTGCAGAATGAAACAAAGATGTCACCACCAGACTGGTCGGCATTTGTACGGACAAGTGTAGATCGTGAGAACCCGCCTAATAACCCTGAGTGGTGGTATGGGCGCTGCGCGAGTATTCTGCGGAAGATCTATGTACAAAATGTTATTGGTATCGAACGACTACGGCAGCAATACGGCGGAGCACGTGACCGCGGGTCCAAACCCAATAAAGCCCGCAGTGGCAGCGGATCGATAACCCGTAAAGCAGTACAGCAACTCGAGCAAGCCGGGTATGTCATCCGGGTGAAAGGTAAAGGTCGAATGCTCACCAGCAAAGGCAGAAGTTTCATGGATAACACCGCACATGAGGTCATGAAAACATTACAAAACAGCTACCCTGAATTGAAAAAATATTAATACTATAACCTTTGTGATACGAGGGTAACTCCCAGAGTTTTGAGGGTTCCCACTATGAATGATGAATTAGAAAAGCTGCGTAAAAAACGGCTACAAGAATTAGAACAACAACAAGCATATCAAGAAAACATCGAAGATCAACAAGAACAACAACAGAAAGAATACGAAAAACAAAAACAGCAGATCCTCCGGACACTCTTAACACCGGAAGCACGTGAGCGCCTGGGGCGTATCCGCGTGGCACGTCCACAGGTCGCTGAACAACTGGATCAACAACTCATCCTCCTTGCACAATCAGGGAGACTGAAAAAAAAGATTACCGATGAGCAGCTCCGGCTGCTTATTTCAAAAATACTTCCTAAAAAACGTGATATCAAAATCAAAAGAAGGTAGCATACATATGTCAACACATAAACCACTGGCTAAAAAAATCCGGTTATATAAAGCAACGAAAAGTAACCGTCGGGTACCCGCATGGATTATGATCCGTACCAACCGACGGTTTACCCGTCATCCAAAGACACGTGGCTGGCGACGGAGTAAACTGAAAAAAAGCTGATCAATGAGGATAGACTATGGCAGATAAAGCAGAAGATAAAAGCATCGAACGGTTATATGTTATACCCCTGCGGAAAGTAAAATTTGCACGATCATCACGTGCCGCACCCACCGCAATAAAACATGTCCGTGACTATCTCACACATCATATGAAGGTAGCCGCAGATGACATCTGGATTGATGGATCATTAAACGAGTATCTCTGGTCTAAAGGGAAGTACAAAATACCCAGCCGTATCCGGGTACGCGCCGTAAAATTTGAGGACGGCGTCGTTGAAGTCTCACTGCCTGAGTTTGCATATAAGAAATCACGTCGTGAGCTGCTGAAAGAAGAACGTGAAAAGAAAACACCGATTCTCCGCCGTGAAGAAGCCGAGATGCCTGAGGGTGAAGGAGAGACTGGTGCTGAGGATTACGAGGTGGCACCCACTGGCGATGGTGAAGTAAAAATAAAGAAAAAGAAAGCACCAAAAACAAAAGAAGACAAAGAAACAGAGGAAAAAGAAGCAAAGCCAGCGAAAAAATCTGCAGAAGAAAAACCTAAAAAAGAAAAACCTGCAGCGGATAAGAAAAAAGAGAAGAAACCAGCGGGAAAAACAAAAGAGTCCAGTAAAAAATCAGGTGGTAAAAAGAAACCGGCGTCAGGTAAAAAAACAGGGTCTTCTAAGAAAAAAACTTCTGCGAAAAAAAAGAAATCCTCAGGGAAGAAAAAGTAGTGACGTGGTATGCTACGGCTCCTGGATTTCAATGAAAATCCAAATGTTGGTGTTTACTGCCGTGCTAATGATCAGGTAGTGTTTTTACAGCGGCATCTTTCTAAAAAAATACAGCAGGTCATCCGAGAAGCATTGGATGCCCCCATTGTTGAGTTAAGTGTTGCTGATGCTAATATCATTGGATCATTGTTAGTGTTGAACTCACATGGCGCGGTGGTCGCTGAGTTTGCGGATAAGGAAACCATTGAATGTCTAGTGAAACAGAAGTTAGCGGTGTATCTGTTGAAAGATGTGATTAACGCCGCGGGGAATGATATTCTGGTGAATGATCATGGGGTGCTGGTACATCCTGATATGAACAAAAAAGAATACAAAAAAATCGGTGAAGCATTTGATGCGGCGGTGTACACTGGGACGATCGGTGGGTTGAAAACCGTGGGGATGGCTGCAGTGGTAACCAATAACGGGTGTTTGTGTCATCCGAAAACATCTGAGGCGGAGAAACAGCATTTGCAGGATGTGTTTGATGTTGAAGTGATGATTGGGACGGTGAATCATGGGTTTCCGTTGATCGGCAGCGGCATAGTAGCAAATACCCATGGAGCGATTATTGGGAATCAGACCACGGGTGTTGAGTTAAACCGGATTGAAGAGGCCCTTGGGTTTCTTAACTGAAAAGAGCCATGCTGTTCCTCTTTTTGAATGCTTTTTAGAGAAAAGTATGGTAAAAAAAAAACGGACTTATAGTGTTGGAACGGGGGTGAGTTGTTGTCTGAGCATCTCAAGGTTGAACCGGGTGTTTGAGCAGCCGTTTTTAACTAGGGGTACACCTTGGGCGGTGACATCGCGGTGTTGGTCAAGTATTTTGAATCCGAGTTTGAGTTCATCAGTGCAGGCAACACCGATGACACCATCATAATGGTTGTTACGGAAGATTTTTTTGACACATGATCCACCAGGGAGCACATAGACGTCGTAGCCGTGTTTAGTGGCAAGAAGGGTGGCTTGGTGGACAAGGCAGTCTTCAGAGCAGTGCTGGCAGCTGTACGATGCGGTTTGCGGGTTGAATACAGCTTTACATCGTTGATCCATGTATTTCCGAGAGCAATGCGGAAGGAGGAGCGCGCGTTTTTTGCTGCTGTTGAATTGTTCACGGGTAAGATTGTTTCTGGTTTCAATGTCGATGAGGTCTTGTATAATGGTGATGGAGTCGCTGATGTGCATACCCGTGAGTTTATCGATGTTGAATTTTTCTACCAGGCGTTTGGCCATGGTACCGATTTTTTCATGCAAGCGGCCTTTCTGCGTGTATTTAGCGATATCCGTGAATAAGGGCTGTGAGACTTTGGAGAGATCAAAATCGAATTCATATGACATGGTTGTATAATTACCCCCAAGTGGTAGTAACGGTAGTTTTGTCTAGTATTTATAGTTTGTTACTTTAAACCGGTGATATTTATAGTTTCAGGTCCATTAATTTTCTGTGCATAGTTTGTGTTTGGATGGTTACGGGAAGGTTTTTAAGCTCATAGTGTATGATATACAGTGGATTACGGGATTGGGAGATACTATGCGGGATGACCCTATTGCTCATGTGTTAGATGACCTTCTGAAACTTGATGATATACTGGCGTGTATGGTAGCACGGCAGAATATGATCAGTGTGATGCCGACCTCTGGATCTGACGGTTTTAAATCCGAGGTTATGGAGGTATGGGATATCATCAAACGTGCAATGGACGACGTGTTCTCTGTTATCAGAGAGTATTCTCAGGCAGGATTGGGTGAGATGGAGTTTCGCCTGCAGGATTATGAGGCATTGTTTTATATTTTCCCCGATACCGAAAATGCTCTTGTAGCAATTATCCCTGCGCTTGCAAACAAAGGTCTACTTGAAGTAGAAATGGAGAACGCCCGTCGTGAAATACTACAGATTATGCATCAGCAGGAACAGGAGAAATATGCTACAGCATAACATCTGAGAAGTGAAATTGTTTGGAAGTGAGTTGTAGTGTCTGAGGAGCAGTTTGAAGCCGCGGTTGGCATGTCCCGAAAATGGGATGCAAGGGAGGCAGGACGAGAGGTAGCCCGGAACACTATTCAGAAATTGAGTAAACCTCCTAAGTTTTTTTTGTTGTTTTCTACAATTCATTATGAAAAACATGGTGGTTTCGAAGAATTCTTAAAGGGCGTATGGGAGGTGTTACCGGAAGGTACACCACTTATTGGTGGTACTGTCGCAGGATTTATGAATAATAGCGGGTGTTATACTCGGGGTTGTACTGCGCTAGCTGCATCTTTTACAGATTTAGATATATCAGTTGGAATAGGTCATAACACAAAACGAAACCCAAAAAAAGCTGTGGAATCTGTAAGTCATATGTTAGGGCAAAAAACCGCATATGGACATAATGCAATAATTGAAATATTGCCTACTGCAGTTATACCAAATATTCCTGGTGTTGGACAAAAAAATGTGATTTTATCAAAAAAGATGGGGGATAGTTTTTTAAAATTACTGCCCGCGATGAAGAAATTGAATTATGGGTATGATAGAGCAGATGATATCTTAGAATATCTATCAAATAATTATGAAAATCGCATCATAATTGGTGGCTGCACAATGGATGATAATAAAATGCTGAAGAACTATCAATTCTATAACCAAGATATTGAGAGTAATACACTTATTGCATTAAATCTATCATCAACGCTCCCAATTTATTCTGAAACTATAACCGGTTATAAGTTAAGAGAAGAAAACTTTGAAGTGGATAATATTTCCAAAGATAAACATGTTATAAAATCAATTGATGGTAAGGGTGCAAGATCTGCATTATTTGAAAAACTCAACTTGAAAATTACAGAAAAAGAAGCAGTTTATCAATTGTATAAGAACGCTTTTTATTATCCATTGGGATTTAAAAAAGAGAAATTTTGGCATGCATGTATGATTGGATTAATATACGGTGAAAATCTAATATTTGCTAATAGCATTGAAGACAAAACATTAACTCTGCTTGCAGTTTCAATAGACACCACTATGAAAAAATTAAATGAAAGTATAAGTAAAATATCTATGAAAGCTCCCATTTGTATAATTGGATTTTCTTGTGAGACGTTTTTAGAAACCTTAGGGAAAAATATTTTTGAGGTACAAGAATCGTTTAATAGATTAAATATACCTTTCCTTATACCTTTTGTTGCAGGAGAAAGTATACATACCCCTGAATCCGGAACGCATCATCTTTATGAAAGTATTAATTTAATAGCAATTGGAAAAAATAACTAATTCTTACGATAAAATATGAATTTAGTCTAATTGATTTATTATTTTCAATTTTAGTTTATCATAAGTGATATTTTCAGTATCAGAAAGTTTATCTAAATCGATTAACTCTGTTACTAACCCAAAAAATTGGAGGTATTTTTCTTTTTCTTTCTTTTTAAATAAATAACCAATGCCTTCCTGTAATTCCTTCGAAACTGAAAAATGAGGGGACAATGCAGTACACACTGCATCGTAATAATTACTATTATTTAATTCTTTTTTTGATACACCATAATCTGCAAATTTACCAGCGATATCGCCACAAATTATTGAAGGTAATATTCCTTCAATGAATGGCTTAAGATTTTGATTTGCAGCATCTCCTACGATATAAACATTACCATATATCCACCTTTCGGCAATATCACTCCAAATAGCTTTTTTGGACTTTTCTTTAATAAAATCCGCATTTTTAACTTGTTTTTTAACTCGTCCAATTTCCAGAAATTCTTCAAAATATTTTTCCATATCTTTTTCTGGATACACTCCCCCAATACCAATATTTGCAATATTCTTAGATTTTGGAAAGATATATGCATAGCCGCTTGGGGTAAAATCTCCTGTAAAAATTTGTTCATAGTGGGGTTCGATCAAATCTAAATTTTTCATTTCCCAAGAATATACTTCAGCATGATCGCCTACTTTAGGTTTGTAAATATTCATCAATTTTAAGACGTCTGATTCACTACCATCTGCAGCGATTAATATTTTTGGAATGACTGTGATTTCTTTTGAGTTTTTTTTAACGAGTGCTTTTTTAACATTATATTCTTCATCTAAGGTCAAGCTTACTAACTTAGTATTTGTCCATAAAGTCGCACCAGATTTGACTGCAAGACTCGAAAGCCACTTGTCAAATATTTTTCTATCTATACTATATCCTTTCCAAAATTCACCCTGCCGCTTAACTAAAATATCGTCAGTCCAAAAATCTATTCCATCAATTTTCCAAATTAATTGTTTTTTTGGGATGTCAAACGGAAGATGTGGTAAAAGAAAAGCCCCTATTCCTTCACCGCATTTTACATCAACACCTGCATCGGTTTTTTTTTCAATGAGAATTGTTTTTAAACCTTGTATTGCGGAGGATCTCGCTGCACTTGAACCAGCGGGGCCTGCACCAACCACAAGTACATCACATGTAATGGACTTCATAATTCATCAATTCTATAATATAATATATGGTTACTCGCCAAATAATCTTAATATTTTTGTTATTTTTTCATCAAAATCTTTAACTTTACCATTGAAAGCTTGAACGAGTGTGTCAAAGAAATGGTTATCTGCGTTTCGCCATATTTCTCTAGCAAATGCCATTTTAATAATCTCATCATGGATTTCTTTAGTATATGTAGTATAATTCATCATGTTCTCTGAGATAATTGCTTGCGCTAAAATATATGCTGATTCTAGTGCATAATTTAAGCCATATCCTAAAAAGGGATCATGAAAAAGTGCTGCACCACCAACAAAAAAAACTGAATTTGTTGTGGCAGGTTGAACCCCAGAATAACCTACTCCGCTGAAATAATTTTTAATTGGTAAACCACGGGGCAGTTGTTCGTTAATAAAAGAGTGAAGAGTTTGTCGCATATCCTGATTCTTGAGGGAGGCATCTGTCACAATGCACACAAATGCTGTGTTCTTAGATGAACCTGAATAAATATACCCACCCGGGGCAGCATCGGTATCGAAATAGATCTTTGCATGGGGTATCAAGTTATTTTCTGGTGTAGTAAGTATCGCGCCATATCCATTAAATTGACCCATGATTTCTGGTTTAATACCAGTATGTCCCCGGATAAACGAATTAGATCCATCGGCAGCGATAACATATTTAGGTTTAATTTCCTCAGTTTTTTGATCAGTAGCAATCCTAAAAGAAATGCTTTTTTTATCGTCTAATTTACATGAGTTAATATGCGAATTAAAAAAAATAGAACAAACATCATTTTGTAAATTACGTAATAACATATTTTCTAGAGAATCCTCTTCTGGACCTCTTTTAAAATAATAATCTTGAATATTTGAATCAAGTAAAAAACCATAGTTTGGAGAAAACCATTCTGATTTCGAACTAATCTTATGTGGTTTAATGTTAATATCCTTAAGAATATCTTTAATTCTAATTCCTTCAGTTATGTCATAAGATGTAGTATCAGGACCCCCATGTCCCTTTTGTTCAATAACTACTACTGAAAAATCGCTACCAGCAAGAACACGTGCTGCAGTAAGACCCGCAGGTCCTGCACCAACAACCAGTACATCACATTCTATTGCCATAGTTCATATCCCATTCTGATGAGGTATACCCACGTCAAGCACTGGTTATCTTGTATATCATTATTAAACGATACGATTTCCCCCGCTAATAAAAAAAAGAAGATAGGAGGTGGGTACTTTGGCCCTGAATCCTAAACCATCACACGTATAGTCATAACTCCCCCTGCTTGGATCAGTTCTACGCACGGGTCTTCTGCGTATCCTTCCGGGACATCACCGCATCCTTCCAGTTCGCCAGCCGTAACCGCATCCCTAAAAACGGGAGATCCTGTTTTGCACCACTATACCAGCGGACACCCAGATACGCACTATCAAACAACAACAACGCAAACAAGAAATAATACGGCACCAACTGCACGATAACCAAAGACAACAACGCCAGCTTCATCGTCCACCGATGATCAAAGAAATACATCACCAACACGCTCATATACTTCCGCTGCTGCAAACGCTTCCGATGCTTATCCACCAGATCATTGCCGATTTCATCAATAAAACCAGCAGCTGCAAGAAACAACAACGTCGGAATCAACAACTCCACACCAGCAACCACGACCACACCAAGAATCACCGCAAGACCCGCAAAATGCGCGATATTATCAATTTTCCCTTTACAAAACACCCCGATAATAATCGCCAATAAAATCGTTGCCGCAAACACATCAATCAACATCGTATACGCCCACAACAACCCCAATAACGGCGCAACAACCACGGCGATCTTTTTACTAAACCGTTTCTCATCAAACGCATCATCAATATATTTAATACCTGCACCCAATATCAAAAACGAAGCTAAAAAAAACCACATAAACCTATGCCACCTCCCCTGTAAACACACAAAATGCAGACATGTTTTTTCCAATGATTACCTGGTTATCTGCCATAGCCTCATCTCGACCACCTGTGATTACACCAGCATCATAAAAGCATTGTTTGCAGGTAGGTATGCACATGGATATACCGAAATCAACCAGCCTACCAGCCGATTTCACATCCATTTTATTCATCATAGTTTTCTGTCTCCAAATCAACAAACCCACGTTTAACACATAAAACCCTATAACCAGAAAATCCTACAAAATTCCAAAAAACCCATTTTTCTTTTAATTTTGTAGGAAATATCAAGATATTACATGAAAAATTGAGGTGTTTTTCTTTTTTTTAGAAAGATTGAAAAGAAATCGGTATACTTATACTGTTTCACTGTCGATTAAAAATTTACTGAAATAGCATCATCGGCCTCAGGGATTCTGACAAGTATGATATCCACCACGGTGCCCACCATAGGTGATGTTAATTCGTCAACATCACTAGTAGTATTTCCAGTAGTATTGTAACCCGTGGAACTAGTGTTCATGTTGCTATCCTGCTGCGCATTACTTTCAGATGGAATAATAATTGCTAGTAAATCATGTATCTGCCCATTTGGAAAACGGTAAAACGCATATCCGTCTACCTTTTTAACTGTACTATTATCATCAAATTTGGTACCCCAATACGAGTAATTGATTGCTTCAACAAGTAATTGATATACACTGTCTGATTGGTCAAATTTTAAATTAAACACGTCACTTTCATTGTGTTCCAATGTTTTATGTACAACTGCCAAACCATTACCTGCATCAGGTCCTGCAAAAATAAATAATTCTACCATCATTTTTTTGTTTGATGAGTTTAAAACAACTAGTTTTAATCCTTTTTCAGAAGTTAATATATTCCAACCGATGGAAGATGCTAATAAGAGGATGGTTACAACCGAAATAATTATCGAAAATTTGAGTTTATTCTGTTTGATTTTTTCAGTTGATTTCATCTTTTTCAATTTGTTTAATAAGACACAAAATTATGCTTTTTGATGTTTTTTTATCACTGTTAAAGTAAGATATCACATACGCAATATTGCAGTATTTTTACTTTGGCACATCTATTTTTCTTGCTGTAAACCATATAATTTCTTTTTTACGTCTACCGTTATTTCATGCAAATCTGGGAAGAATCCAAGCAATGGTTGAAGATCTTGCTGCCAATCCTGTTCTATAGATGAAAAAACATGATCAATATCAATGTCCTCTATAGAAAGATTGTAGAGTGCGAGTTTTTTGTTAAGTAACCCGCGATTAAAATCCACGGTTGAGCTAAGAAACCAGACATCATATAAATCACGTGGTTTACTGCGGATTAACAACGCCCGTATTTTCTCTGCAAACAAGTGATCTAAGCTTAAGCATCGTATAATAAATGCGGGGCAGTCATCGTAGACCGGATGATACGGAAGAGTAGTTGTTTTTACTTGTTCTTTTCTGCAGCTGACATCAATCTTAATAGCCCCAATAGAACGTTCATTCCCTGTATACAATGGCCCTTTGAAACGTAATTTCGTGGTAAACCCAGATACCAAGAAATCGGTGTTTTTAAGGAGACTGTCTATACCAAAATCACTAAGACGAGTAGCAGCCATATGAAGAACCTGGATGCCATCTTCAGAGGAATCGTTATAATTGAAATCAAGATCCTCTGAATATCTATTCAACTTATATCCCATTCGCAGACACGTGCCACCTTTAAAATAAAAGGTATTGCTGTGAGTATACAGCTCATAAAGAAATAATGTTTGCAGGTAATCACGCTCAATAGTTTGCATGGGCACCCCCGCCTTTGCTGAGATGCTTTGCAGTTGTCTTTTTGTTAACGTGCTTAGACCTCCTCATTTACATTAATCTTCCATTTTTTATTCCAGATAGTACTCCGTGGTTTCTTTGGGTTCAATAACACAAATGATGTAGAGGTAAACTGAACTAGTTCCTTAAGATCGGCACCGTTTTGTTCAAAAAGATACCCTAATCTTGAGATCATACTACGATTTGGAAATCTTTTAGCGTAATCAACAAGTTTCTTTTTGTTAATAAAATCAACAGCGTTGTGTATACACTTAGCTATTTCTGTAATACCACCCGCATACTGAGGTAAATCTATACTATCGATTAGGGTTTTTTCTTTATCAGCAAGAAACATAGGAAAACTATCAGAATGTTCTCTGGTATAGCCATATAGTTTTTCTTTTTTAATGTGCACGTATTTGAAAAGATAACGATGAAACCGTAGCTGATTTTTTTGTTTCGTTGTAGCAACAAAAATCATACGAGGTACCTGTTCAGTAAAACCATAATAGTTTAACATGGACCAGTAGCTAATATAGGATGGAACAACACAGTGTGTGGCAACGTAAAAAGGTTTAGATAGAATACGTTTTTTATCATAGCCGGTTACCAGGTATTTACCGTTTTCTATTTCATAGATGACCTGGTGGTTTTTTAATTTCTGAATGATATCATAGGTTTTATTCATGTTAGTTTCTAGGAGCAGAGAAAGTTGTTTTGGTTGAAAATAAAAGATATCATTATCAAATAACAAAC
>CAZRMY010000003.1:27276-39405 GCA_964601295.1 uncultured Thermoplasmatales archaeon
TTTACCATATTTTATAGTAATAACTATAACGATTTATATAACTGTTGGTTAGCATAGCTTTGAATGTCCTTCAAAAAAACTTCCGTCTCATTTTGTATTAATATACGGCAATATTTATATATCCATAACGACAATATACATGGGATTGGCAAATTAAGCCGCTGATGAGATGACTGATTATTATCTGATACTTAATGGAAATCTGCATGTTACACCAAATCATCTGATGCTTGTAGATGGCAAATGGATGGAGGCAGGCAAGATCAACCCAGATGACTCTCTATTAATGGTAGATCATGAGAAAAGTTCAGCTATTCCTGTCACATCCATTAAAAAGATATTCAAGCGGGTTGAAACATACAATCTTGAAGTTGAGGATTATGGCACATATATAGCTAACGGTATTGTAGTTAATAGTAATAAAATATCTGCGCTTCAAGCAAATAATATGAATCGGATATAAGGCGAGGATATGAAGAAAAGTAATAGTATTATGATACTTTTAATTCTGCTCGCGTTTGGGGTGGCCCATTCAACGGGTTTTCAGCTACAAACAGATTATATGTATCCTTTAAGTGATAATACGTTATATGTCGGCGGTTCAGGACCCAATAATTATACAAAAATTCAGGATGCTATTAACAATGCATCTGCAGGTGACACCGTGTTTGTCTACAGTGGAACATATGAGGAACAGGTAATAATTAATACAACGGTTAACCTCATTGGTGAAAACCGGGAAAGCACGATTATCAAGGGAGTTGTTACTTTTAATAATGTCAATGGCGGAGTGCTAAAGAATTTTACTTTGACTCATTCAACAACATTTGGCGGGAGTCTTGTACTTATTTCTTCTCATCTCCTCCGTATAGAAGATAATCATCTTCATCAAACATGGAATAGTGGGATATGTTTGAAACAACAAAGCGAAGATAACATAATCACAAATAACAAGATATCGGAAACTTATGGATATGGCATTGAAAGTATAGAGACATACAATAATACAATCTCTGATAATACACTCTCTGATAATTTATACCAATGTCTTTATTTAGAACGGTCTAACGGTTTTATGATAACCCATAACAATATCACGGATAACGGAGAAGGACTATCTCTAGTTCAATCATCTAGGAATACTATACAGTTTAATTTAATCCACTCAAATAATGAAGTTGGTATATATTTAGTCCAATATTCACATAACAATAAAATCCTGCATAATCATATTACAAAACATAAAACCTGTGGCCTTGTAGTTGGGGATGCCAACTATCTCTCTAACAAGAATCAAATTGTTTTTAATAATATCTTCAATAATGATTGCTCTCAAGCAGTAGTAGGCGGTTTTGGTAATCTATTTTTACGGAATTACTGGGGAAGACCATGGTTGTTGCCCTATCCAATAAAAAATGATATCGCAGAGTTTGATTTATTAACCTTTGATTGGTTACCAAAAGCAATATCTTATCAGATACCGCAGACAGGTTGCGATTTTAACGGGTGATGATACGGATCAATGCTGGCATGGCCCTTACAATTCAGGAGATAATTACTCTAGAGAACACACATGGAATCAACAGGGTAATTATAATATTAAAGTTAAAGCTAGAGACAACCATTGGGGAATAAGTGAATGGTCTGACCCATTTCCTATAGTAATTCAACAAAACGATGACTCTAATCCCGAACCTACTTGTTTTCTAGCGGGCACAAAGATCACTATGGCGGATGGTTCTTGTAGGAACATCGTGGATGTCTGTGTCGGTGATTATGTAGTATCCTATGATATCAACAATAATACAAAAACCACTGGGCGGGTAACAAAAGTATGTCATCATACTCCACATGAGATGACTGATTATTATCTGATAATTAATGGAAATCTTCGTGTTACTCCAAATCATCTGTTTCTTGTAGATGGTAGATGGATTGAAGCAGGAAAGATAACACCGGGTGATTCTTTGTTTAGGGTAGATCAAAAAGCATGTTCACTAATATCAATTAGCTCGGTGGATATGATTTTCAAACAGGTTGAAACCTATAACCTTGAAGTTGACGGCTGCGGAACGTATATGGCATCTGGAGTGGTGGTAAATAGCTATAAAATGGCGTATGTCCATCAGGTGAATAATAATGCATTACTATAACGGAAACTTCTATCGATCAAGGGAAATACCATGGCTTAACTGGCAGACAATAAACTTGTTTTTAATAACTTGTTTCAAGTCCAATGTATGTCTGTTTTTGTTTTTTATAGCTTTATCTAAAACCTTAAAACGAGGGAGCATACAATGATAATGAGTGGTACTGTTTTTATGAAATTTAAAAAAATGACTGTAGCACTATTGTGCATGATTGTAACCTTAACGGTATTGTTCACTCCAGTATGTCACTCAAGCTCAGACGTTGTTCTGCAAGAGAAATATTATTTCGAAAAAGCCAATGTTTTTGTTATAGGTAGGTGTTCTAATATTGTTACAGATGGTTCTTGGGATGGAGGATTTTACATTGGAAAACAAAATCATACGGCATTGGGTATTTTAGATACATTATTTGAACGATTACATATTTATGTTTTTAATGGATCTATTCATAAATTTTTTTATAGAACGACTTATGGTGGGGTGTTTATGCGTAATGTTACGGGTATCTTCTTCTGGGGACGCTCGGGTTCCGGTGTAGGTTTGCCACCCATTACCCTCGTACGATGTCATGCTGAACAGGTATGGGCGACCATTTGATATGAATAATAATACTGTTTATCCCAGTTTTCCATAACAAAATTGGTCACAAATATTAAATATAAAATCATATGATATATAATAAGGCACGAGTACGTCAAAAATCAAGGGGGTTATTATGAGAAACACGATACCGTTAAAGGATCTGTTAAAAATCATTGTGACTTTGTTTGTTGTTGGAATGTTTATTATCCCTGGAACAGCGGTAAACTTGCATAACTCACTGGAAAAGAAACGGAATGATCTTGCTCTCTTTGATGCTAATCGCTTGGAAATCGAAAAGTATACGCAAACGTTGCTTTCTGATGGTGAAAAGCTCTCCAACGGCGGAGTTAGATTTACTGTTCCTGGTGATGATTATCGGCCACACATCACTAAAAACCCTGACGGTTATTATGTAATAAGTTGGACGAACGAGGAGGACATAGTGCAATCTAATATGGGGATAGCATACACTACAACATCTTGGGATCCCGCGAGCTGGACGATCTATACGATTGATCTTGATGATGTTGAAATGATTGATTATGTTGATACCGCGTATATTGCAGGTCCTCAACCGGGGGATTACCGCGGGTTTTTCGGAACCTTTATCGACTCAGATCTTGAACAAGCAGGTGGCTATCAAATAGTTGATATTGAAGCAGATCCATCAGATTGGTTTTTTTACACCTGGTGCGATGGTGCTCCTGAGTGTAGTTATGCCTGTGTTGATGACAATAGCTGGTATCAAGATATCAACTATCCCGAGATTAATGGACCATTTCATATGTACATGTACCGTCAAATCGATAATGATCATGATATACCAGATTGCCCGATTTGTTTCCATACCGGAGTATTACCTCCCCCAGATTATGTAGACCGTGGGTTTGGTTACTTTGATGCACAATCCGCGTTATTAACGGCACCTGCTCGTGATCCTGATATGACTAACTTGGATGATCGATTTCATGTGGTCTGGATGTATCATAATGAGACAACAGATGTTGATCAGATTGTCTGGAAAAAAGTTGTACCATCTATCGAACCAGATATCGAATATACACCGTATCAACGTTACTTGTCTAATGGCTCGTATCCGGCTATTGCAGCATATAACCAGCATGTAGCAGTAGTATATACACATGGTGGCAGTGTAAAATGCGAGTATAGCAATGATGATGGAGAAACCTGGTATACCGTGATGGTCGCAGAAGGAGGTACTTTCCCAGATATTGAAGCAGTGGCTGGAATCTTTTGTGCAACATATACTGTAGAAGGAGATTTATACCTCGTAACCTCTGATGATGGAGGAGCAACATGGTCAGCACCTGTACAACTTAACTCAATACCGGGTAGTGTTGTCGAAGAAGAAAACTGTGTTGACATTGCATATCCGTATATTGCATGTGTTGACCGCCGTGGCTCGGATCTTGATATCTGCGTTTATTCTCTGTTTCCCCCGCCACCACCACCAGAACTAATAGGGCCAACAGAAGTTAAAGTAAATACTGAAGCAACGTACTGTGCCGTAAATATGATTGACCCCCAGGAGGATGACTTATCATATTTCTTTGATTGGGGTGATGGTACTACTACCGGCTGGACTGAATGGTACCCCTCTGGTGAAAAAGCGTGTGCATCACATACATGGACAGACATGAACGAGTATGAAGTTAGCGCAAGAGCTATGGATCGTGATGGTCACAAAAGTGATTGGTTACATCTACGTGTTTCTGTGCCTAAACCACGAGAAGTATTCATAAATTCCTGGTTCATGGATATTATCCAGACACAATTCCCATTTTTATCAGTAATATGGAGGATTTTTGATTTACCCGAACTTCACTAGCGAGATATAATAATGAAAATATATACATCAAGTGAATTCAGCTCTACCCCCTTTGTAGCAGCAAACCCCACACTCATCTTATATCACACCTACAACAAATGGTATAAAACGAAAGTAGTAGCACGTTTTTTACCAGCAAAACAATAAAATAGACAGAGCTTCTTAACTGCTCTCAAAGTTAATGTCAAAAATAGACTTAAAAGACCGGAGAATACTCTACGAACTTGATTTAGACGCACGAGAATCATTAACCAAAATAGGAAAAAAAGTCGGACTAAAAAAAGATGTTGTCTCCTACCGACTAAAACAACTTGAAGAAAAAGGGGTAATACGGAACTATTACACCGACATTGATACATTCAGACTAGGATATAACGTATTTCGAATTTACATTAACTTTCAATATGTCAGCGAAGAAATCAAAAAAGAAATCATCAACTATTTCGTAAACTACCCAAAATCATGGGTAATAGGAACAGTAAAAAGCGAAATAGATTTTAACGCTGTAATATGGGTTCAAAACATTTTTGAATTCTACCAATTCTGGGATAAAACCCTCGACAAATATGAAGACTATTTCGCAGAATATACGCTTTCAATTTACATCAAAGCGGATGTTTTCAAAAAATCATATCTACTCCCAGAAAAACAGGATGAAGAAGGCAGGAAATTATTTGAAATTCACTGTGGAGGAACACCCGCAACAATAGATGAACTCGACTATAAATTATTAAATGAACTTGCTGACAACGCCCGAGCGCCATTAATTGAACTAGCGGAAAAACTTGGCTGCTCATCACAAAGCGTCAACTATCGAATTAAAAACCTTGTTAAATCAGGAGTGATAAAAGCATTTCGAGTAGAAATTGATCTGACAAAGCTAGATCTGCAACGATTCAAAGTAGACCTCTATTTAAAAGATCATAAAATGAAAAAACCAATTTGTGATTTCCTCAATAAAAAACCTTATTTAGAATACATGAACTATGGGATAGGCTGGGCAGACCTAGGACCCGAGTTTGTCGTCGAAGATTTCGAGGGACTTTATAGCATTCTAGACGGAATAAAACAGAAATTTCCAAATGCTATCAAAAAACAATCATTTTTCATAGTAGAAAAAATTCATAAACTTCGCTGTATGCCAGAACTCTGATGCTGAATCGGCATACCCTCTGATTTTCGTTTTATTAAATTATACGACAATGGCAAACTTAAATAAAATGTATCCTCATGAAAGACAATACCGTTTTTTTCAAATGTGTGCAATATTGCAGCAAGTTGATACTCTGGAATGCCACTCAGCAGAGTTTGAAGCTCCTGAAAAGAAACGACGTTACGACATGCAAGAAAAATCTTTCGTTCAACATTGTCTAAAGCGTAAATATCGACATCATCAATATCTCTTTTATCATATATCTTAAGAAATTTTCCACCATCAACATAATAAAATTGAAGATTTTCCACAGGATTTTGATTATATACCAATTTTAATTTGATTTCCTCGAGATTTTTTTTCCAAGTATCAACAAGTTTATTCCAGTCGTTATTGCTTAAATCAACTTTCCTTTTGAAGGTATAAAAAAAAGTAAAATTATTATCCAAAACATCAGGTGGAAAAAGAATTTTATCAATAGTGTTATGTTCTAATGAGGTGATATTAAACTCTTCAAAATTACAAAAAATAGGGCTTCCATACCCAACTCGTAAAGGGGAAATTTCTGGTGCATCTAGATACTGCCATATCTGCTGTATAGTGCGTTTTGTTTCTTCATAATCCTGTTTATCTTCATTTGGAAAATTCACCACAAGATTATATCTATTAGTAATACCCGCCTCTTTGCAATGCTTTAATGCTGCAACATTATCAATGACTCTGGTCCCTTTGTTCATTTTTTTAAGATAGTTTGTACTAAACGATTCAATACCTGTTTGAATTATCAAAAAACCTGCTTTTTTCATCAATTGATAATCTTCCAGGTTTAATTCACCTGCACGATTTTCAGCAACAAATGAAAAATCTCTTCCTAAAGAAATGATTCGTTTAAACAAGTTTTTCCAATCTCGGGGTAGTGTATTTCCAATTATCTGGAAATCTAACATTTTATATTTATTTGAGAGGCATAAAAGTTCATCAATGAATCTGTCAATGTATTTCTCCTGATATCTTCTACACTGAAGGCTAATATTACAAAAAGTGCATTTTTTCCACCAGCATCCTCTGGAAATTTCGATAGGGAGCTTTCCATAATACTCGAAAAATTGCTGTATATCTGAAGAAACCCGGTCTAAATCATAATAAAACGAATCAAATGAAATTTGCGGTATTGTATTTAGATCGATACCCTGCGTTGAATTATTACTCTTCACTTCACCATGACTACGATAAATTAGATTTGGAATTACAGTGACATCCATATCAGCATTAGTAAGTGCCAAAAGAGCTGCCTCACCCTCTCCAGAGACCGCATAATCAATATATCCAAATGATTCAAGTATTCTGACTCCTAATTCGTTGATAGTGTTACTACCACCAAACACAATTGATTTATCAGGAAATTGTTGCTTAATGTACTTGGCCACAGCTAAAGAAGGAAGGAGTTGCCCATAATTCAAAGAAAAACCAAGGATATCATAAGACTTCCAATCTATGTTTTTAAAGACCCATTGGATAAAAGTATCCGTTCTCAGTAAATATTCAGAAAAACCATAAAAGTTCTTACTGCCCTCTGATCGGTTTATAACCAAATCATAAAAGCGCTTAATTCGTTCTTTTGATTGAGACCAAAAGTCAGGAAAGACATATTTGATAAAACCAATTTGAGCTAAATATGCGTCATTTGGAGGAGCGATTAAACGATTATATACATCCAATGAGTAACATTCAGCAGCTTTAAGATAAAGATGACCGGTGTCAACGTCTACTCCATAGTTTTTCAGATAGCTTTCAAGAGTAGCAAGTTGAATAGATGGAATAGTAGTCATTGCAAACGGCATTGAAACTAATAACACTGAAGAACGATTGCATTTCATCTCCATCCAGCTTGTATCAATCTATAGAATCTTTAAATAATTATCTCAAAAAAACCGTAGCTTTTGCTATTACTGCTTTAATACAAAGTAGAGAATATAATATGTATAAGAAATATCAATAGATAAAATTAGAGACCTAAAGACATTGTCCCTTCAGCTATTTTTCCAAAATAGACCGGGCCAAAATAAACTGGACTACAAAGAGCGATTCCAACAACAACACTCTTCGCTACAGTTTTTTTATCCATTTCCTCTTTCACCACCTTATTGTCATCTATTGACATGATATACTTTATCTCGCATTACTTATATACTTTTCGTGACAAAATGACAAAAAAGCGAGATAACATCACTCCTAAGAAAACTAGATAAAAAAATACCGTGCTAGATAAAATCAAACGATACTATACAGCTGCCCACATCATCTACAAACACACCATATGCATCCACAGAAGCAATAAAGGATATAACAAACACCCATCGTGCATGCTCAACAGCCACCTGCCACACCTTCATCATATCAGCACCTGTAGTGTACGTATAAACAAGTTCATGGGCACTATCCACACCCTCAATATTCTGAATCCATCCACGAGAAATCACTGAAACATTAGCATACCACAACGCCGCCTCCTCCGTCACCAAATCCGCATAAATACTTGCTGACAAGCCGACATCCAAACGAAACGGCCCAGAAATATTCAAAAACACCTGTTCACCATACGCGCCCTCAGTAACCCATGCTACCACTCGATCTGCACCAGACGCATTCTCCACCACCGTCCACCCCACCGGCGGGTTACACTGAAACCCCGCTGCCTCATTCACATACCCATATGCAACTGGCTGCTGCTCACCACACCCCGCACACAACACGGTTACCATGCACAAACAACACATCCACCAAAAAACAGCACCATTCATTGTTCAGACCGCTCAGATGCTAACATATAATACGTCTGATAAATCACGCACTTATCCTCCCCAGGGCACACCAAATCCTTCGGGGTCAGATTACAGCCGCATACATTATGATGCTTAATTTTAGATTTAAAATTACACTGCTCAATCATACCAAAGTAACCTCCAAACACACCGCCATCAATGAGCATCCCCCTACTAAAACCTTATCGCACACCCACCATAAAACAATGTATCAAACACCACATACTTACTCATCAACAATATCCTCATCATGCTCATCAGTAATCTCACCGAAGATCTCCTCAATAAGATCCTCCATACTCACCAACCCACGTGTTGTGCCCTCACGAGTCTGCAGCAACGCCAAATGCGTACGACTCCGTTTCATCTCCCGCAAAATATCATCCACCTTCATACCTGGATCAACCTTCAAAATCGGCCGCATAATCTGCTTCACCGGAACATCCCTATCCTCAAACACCAACGTATCCTTCACATGCACCATCCCCACCACATCATCCGTATCCCTTCGATACACCGGGAACCGTGAAAAACCAGTATCAATCGATTTTACAACCAACTCTTTAATCGAGGTATCCTCATGCATAAACACCACCTCCTCTTTTGGAGTGAACACCTCATACGCCCGGGTTTCATCAAACTCAAACACCTCATTTACCATCTCGCGTTCATCACGCTCAATAGTACCCTCCTCCTCACCCAACCGCATCATCGCCATAATCTCATCCTCAGTCACCACCGTACGACGACGCGCCGGCGCACCCATCAACCGCAACAACCCATTCGAAATACCCGTCAACAACACCACCAACGGATGAAACAACCACGTAATACCAGATAACGGCCGCGCGACACGATACGCCAACTGCTCATTATTAATCCCCAAGGTCTTCGGGGTCATCTCACTGAAAATAATCACCACCAACGTCATCACCGCTGTAGCAATACCCACACCAAGATCACCCACCAGCTCAATAGCCACCCAACCAGCAAGAACCGATGCAAAAATATTCACAATATTATTCCCAATCACAATCGCACTAATCACATCATCCGGTTTCTTCAACAACCGCTCCAACCGCTGCGCCTTCTTATCACCACCACGTGCCTTCTCCACAACCAACGCCCGGTTGATAGAAACAAACGCCATCTCAGAGCTGGAAAAAAACGCAGAAAACCCGATTAACACAACAATGAAAACAATACCTAATGCAACAATTAACATACCACACGAAATCCTGGCATCACAACTTCAGCAGACATATGGCCTTTCAGCATATTTAACCTTTGTTCTCAGACAACCAATATACATCAAAAAAAAGAAAAGAAAAAAAGATGAGCGTGATGGATTAATGTGCTTTACTAATCTCATCAACCGCCTCAGGGTTCGCCAGTGTAGACGTGTCACCCACTTCTTTACCAAGTGCTTTAGACCGGATAACCCTACGCATGATTTTACCACTCCGTGTTTTAGGAACATCAGTTACAAACCATAATTCATCAGGCCGTGCGATCTTCCCCATTTCTTTACCAACATGCTCACGAAGCTCAGTACGCAGTTCATCACTGGGTGACGCCGTGCTTTTCAACACCACAAACGCGGTAATCGACTCGCCTTTCAGCTCATGTGGCTTACCAACCACAGCAGCCTCAGCAACCATTGGATGACTCACCAATGCAGATTCCACTTCAGAGTTCCCAATACGATGACCTGAAACATTCAACACATCATCAGCACGCCCCTGAATCCAGAAATATCCATCATCATCCTTCCGGGTGACATCACCAGCAAGATACAACCCATCAAACTTGTCCCAATACGTTTTCTTATACCGATCAGGGTTCTTGTAAATCCCACGGAGCATACCTGGCCACGGATGTGTCAACACCAGATTACCACCAGCATTCTCCACCGGTTTCCCCTGCTCATTTAACACATCAGCAGAAAGACCCGGAAGCGGCCGTGTCGCAGAACCAGGTTTCAACGGGGTAACCGGTAACGGTGAAATCACAAAATGCCCGGTCTCCGTCTGCCACCAGGTATCCATAATCTGACACTGTTCATTCCCAATATGTTTGTAATACCATATCCAGGCTTCAGGGTTAATCGGCTCACCAACAGACCCCAGCAACCGCAACGAACTGAGATCATGTTTCTTCACCCACTCTTCTCCATATTTCATAAACAATCGAATACTCGTTGGCGAGGTATACAACAAACTCACCCGGTATTTCTCAATAATCTGCCACCAACGATCTGGTTCCGGCCAATTCGGCGCCCCCTCATACAACACTGAGGTCGCACCCAGAATCAACGGCGCATACACAATATACGAATGCCCGGTAATCCACCCGATATCAGCAGCACACCACCAGATATCATCATCCTTCATATCAAACACCCAGTTCAACGTATACGCGGTACCCACCGCATACCCGCCATGAGCATGAATAATACCCTTTGGTTTACCCGTGGTACCCGAGGTATACAAAAAGAACAACGGATCATTTGCATCAAGTTTTTCTGTTTCACAGTCAATCGGCATCTTATAAATCAAATCATTCCACCAGACATCACGACCCGCAGTCCATGGCACACCATCACCGGTACGTTTCACCACAATCACATTCTTAACACTCGGTGCATCCTCCAAGGCCTCATCAGCCTGCTCTTTCAGATACACTTTCCGGCCACGCCGCCAAAACCCATCACAGGTAATAACCGCTTTCGCTTCACAGTCATTCACCCGATCACGAAACGCCAGCGCACTAAAACCAGAAAACACCACTGAATGCACCACACCAATCTTAGCACACGCCAACATCGCAATGGGCAACTCAGGGATCATCGGCAGATAAATACCAACACGATCACCCTTCTTCAACCCCATTTTTTTCAACGCATTAGCCAGCTTATTAACCTCGATATTCAAATCATTATACGTCAGCTTCTGCACATCACCCGGTTCACCCTCAAAAATAAATGCAACCTTGTTTTTCCGCCAGCTGTTTGCATGCTTATCCAACGCATCATGCACAATATTATATTTCGCACCAACAAACCATTTCACCCAGGGAGCATCCCATTCAACAACCGTATCATATGGTTTATACCATTCAACTAAATCCTTTGAGACTGCCTCCCAGAACCATTCCCAATCCTCAGCCTTTTTGTACAACGCATCAACATCTTTGATATTGTGCTTATCCATCCACTGCTTCACATTAGTCTGCTTCACAAATTCTTCCTTTGGTTTGAAGACCCGTTTTTCATCCATTAACACTGAGATATTTTCATCAGCCATATTTTCTGTCACCTAACCTTCTTGCATACTATTTTCTAATAATCTCCAGGAAACGCACCAGTCAACCGCGCGTATTCCTCAAAGTTTTCAACCCAATCAAAATCAAGATCAAACTCGCTTTTCGGCCGTTTCTTAGACCGCTTATCTAAATACTTCTTCTGCTCCTTCACCAGCTTCTCCAACGACGTAAAACGCTTAGCTCTAAACACCGGATAATACGTTGATTGATTCACCCCATCCAACTGCCGGATATGCTCTTTCACAAAAC
>CAZRMY010000003.1:39415-47065 GCA_964601295.1 uncultured Thermoplasmatales archaeon
CAAAACGATTCACCGTCTCCTCAGTATCCGCCGCAACACTCATGATAATATCCTCATCACCAAGAGAATACGACACATAAATCGGGAATAAATTGTATGGATAATTATGCTCAACTAAATTGTTATAAATTTTTTTGTAATAATGCGGATGCGCATACACCCGGATCAAATACCGTTTCGCATTCTCCGGTTTCTTCTTAGGAATAGAAAAAAACACGGGTTTCATCAAAGAAATCGTCTTCGTATGATGCACCTCATCACATTTCACAATATCCTCAGTGATAAAAGCAGACAAATCATCAGGTTTATCAACATCAAAAATCACCCCAATATCCATCATACCCTCAGTCCACGTCGCATACAACGGAGTGATATCAGGATAATTATCCTTTATTTCCTGCTCAACATACTGCCATACCCTGCGTAAATCCGTTTTTGGATACAATCTCACAATCATCAACATATGCTTTATTCCTCCCTATATATACCAACTAGGAGCTGGGCTGAAATATGTTTGGGGTATAAGTATCTTTTCGTATATAAACACCCAAATATAAATAACGAAATATAACCCACAAATTACTCCAAGCAATACCCAAATAATTTAAGTAGTAATGATATGTTACGAATTGTTACAATACATAAGTGAACCCAAATTGTTATATACTAAGCTCTAATGCGGGGAGGTAACGATTCATATGGGAAAAAGCATCACTCAAAAAATTTTAGAAGAACATATTGTAGAAGGCAAATGGCAGCCCGGTAAAGAAATCGCAATCAAAATCGACCAAACACTCACACAAGACGCCACAGGCACCATGGCATACCTACAATTCGAAGCCATGAACGTCCCCAAAGTCCAAACAGAACTATCTGTAAGCTACGTCGACCATAACACAGTACAAATCGGCTTTGAAAACGCTGATGACCATAAATATTTACAAACTGTCGCACAAAAATACGGTATCTACTACTCACGAGCCGGCAACGGCATCTGCCATCAAGTACACCTCGAACGCTTCGGCAGACCCGGGAAAACACTCCTCGGCTCAGACTCACACACCCCCACAGGAGGCGGTATCGGCATGATCGCAATAGGCGCCGGTGGTTTAGATGTCGCCGCAGCTATGGCAGGTGAACCATTTCGTATGACCTGTCCAAAAGTCGTAAAAATCAACCTCACAGGAAAACTCCGCCCCTGGGTAAGCGCCAAAGATGTCGTACTCAAAGTACTGGAAATGTTTTCAACACATGGTAATGTTGGAACGGTGTTTGAATATGGCGGAGAAGGGGTAAGAAACCTGACAGTTCCAGAGCGAGCTACGATAACAAATATGGGTGCAGAATGTGGTGTTACCACCTCATTATTCCCCAGTGACAACGAAACCAAAAAATTCTTACAAGCACAAGAACGCGGGGGCCAATGGACCCCGCTGACCGCAGACCCGGATGCTGAATACGACCACGAAGTCAACATTGACCTCAGCACCATCGAACCATTAACCGCCACACCACACAGCCCAGGTAACATCGCCAAAGTAACAGACATGAACAAAAAAACCGTGAACCAAGTCTGCATGGGAAGCTGCACCAACTCATCCTACCGAGATATGATGATATTTGCAGAACTCCTCAAAGGACGACACGTACACCCTAACACCAGCGTCGTCGTCGGACCCGGGTCAAAACAAGTCCTAGAAATGCTTGCTCGAAACGGAAAACTCGCAGACCTTGTCGCCGCTGGGGTACGCATAGCAGAAAACGCCTGCGGCTTCTGCATCGGTAACAGCCAATCACCTCAAAGCGACGCAGTATCACTCAGAACCAGCAATCGTAATTTCCTCGGCCGATCAGGCACCAAAAGCGCCAACGTCTACCTCGTCAGCCCAGAAACCGCCGCTGCAGCAGCTATCACCGGTACCTTCATCGACCCCAGAGAACTAGAAAAACAAGCCATCTCTTACCCACACATCGACATGCCCAAAAAATTCATCATAAACGACGACATGATCATCCCACCATCAAAAGACCACGATGTTACAATATACCGCGGACCCAACATCGGCGACCCACCAAAAAACAAACCACTCCCTGAAAACATAGACGGAATCGTCACCATCAAAGTCGGCGATGAAATAACCACCGATCACATTATACCCGCTGGAAGCAAAATGAAATATCGGTCCAACGTCCCAAAATACTCCGAATTCCTCTTCGAAGTCGTCGACGACCACTTCTACGAACGCGCCAAGAAAAACAAAGAACACGGCAAATACAACATCATCATCGGCGGCATCAGCTACGGCCAAGGCTCATCCAGAGAACACGCAGCCCTCTGCCCTATGTACATGGGCGTCAAAGCCGTTATCACCAAAGGCATGGAACGCATACACAAAGCAAACCTCGTCAACTTCGGCATCGTCCCACTCACCTTCACCAACGAAAAAGACTACGAACACATCGACGCCGAAGACCAACTCGAACTACCCAACATCCGCAACGCACTCACCAAAGGAGAAAAAAACATCACCATCAAAAATAAAACTAAAGGTACCGAATTCCAAGCAACCTATGACCTCTCAGAACAAGAACGAGAAAAAATACTTGCTGGCGGTACCCTCAATTTAATCGCACAAAAAAAAGGAGCATGAAGAAAAAATGGCAGAGAAAGGAATTAGAGAATATGATGCAAAAAGGCTGATATCACAGGCTTTGCCAGACTTCTCACAGGGAAAAATCACCTACACCCAAAAAACAGCCCTCATCGGACCAGACACCGACATGAAAACAATCACACGCAAACACCCCTGGTTAACAAAAGAGAAACTGGTAGCCAAACCAGATCAGCTTTTTGGAAAACGCGGGAAAAACAACCTCCTCTACGTCAACAAAACCTGGAAAGAAGTACAACAATGGATACAACAACACATGAACAAAAAAACCACGATCACCCAAACCACGGGTAAAACCACTGGCGTACTCACCCATTTTCTGGTAGAACAATTCATCCCCCATGACAACGAATACTACCTTGCTATAACCACCCATAGAAACAAAGATACCATCCATTTCTCCACCAAAGGCGGTGTTGACATCGAAGAAGTATGGGATACCGTCGTCACCCTTGACATCCCAATACTCGGCAGCATCAAAGACGTCAACATAGAAGGATTTCTCCCTAAAGAACTCGGAGAAAAAAAGAAAAAAGTCGCAGCATTCATCACCGCCGTATACAACATGCTCGTCGACTATCACTTCACCTACCTTGAATTCAACCCATTCACCTTTGTCGGCTCAGAAGTCATCCCCTTAGACGCAGTAGCAAAATTAGACGACTACGCATCCTACCAATGCGCCGAGAAATGGGGAAAAATAGAGTTCCCCAGCGCCTTTGGGTTAACCAAAACCAAAGAAGAAGAACACATCAGTGAACTAGACGAGCGAACCGGTGCATCACTGAAACTCACAGTTCTCAACCCCAACGGACGCATCTGGAACCTAGTAGCAGGCGGCGGCGCCAGTGTCATCTATGCAGACACCGTCGCAGATTTAGGCTACGCCAAAGAGTTAGCAAACTATGGCGAATACAGCGGCAACCCCAGCACCGAGTTAACCTACGAATACACAAAAACCATCTTAAAACTCATGACCAAAGAAAAAGCCCCAAAAAATAAACCAAAATATCTCATCATCGGCGGCGGTATCGCCAATTTCACCGATGTTGCAAAAACCTTCACCGGCATCATACAAGCTATCACCGAATACGCAGAGCAACTGAAAAAAACCAATGTCAAAATATACGTACGACGCGGCGGACCCAACTACAAAGAAGGATTAAACAACATGCGCAAAATGGGCGAACGCATTGGATTACCTGTAGAAGTTCATGGCCCTGAAACACATATGACCAAGGTTGTATCAATGGCACTCAAAGGAGGCGGCTAAAAAAATGGCAGAATACAAACTTAAACAAAAAATGAAAAATTACGAATTATTCAACAGAAACACCAAATCATTCATCCATGGATCACAACAACGCGCAGGTCAACGCATGCTCGACTTCGATTACCTTTGCCAACGCGATGAACCCAGCGTCGCAGGATTCATCACACCCACCGGCGGTGGCTACTACAAACTTTTCTGGGGCACCAAAGAAATACGCATCCCCCGCTACACCTCAATACAAGAAGCCGTAGCCGCTCATCCCGAGGCAGATGTCATGGTAAACTTCGCCTCAGAACGCTCCTGCGCAGAAACCACCATGGAAGCCTTAGAAACCGATACCATCCGCACCGTCATCATGATAGCAGAAGGAGTACCCCAACGAGACGTACGAAAAATAGCAGCAATCGCTAAACAAAAAAACAAATGGGTCATCGGACCTGCAACCGTCGGCGGCATCAAAGCAGGATCCTTTAAAATCGGAAACACCGCGGGAACCATGGACAACATCAAAGACACCAAACTCTACCGACCAGGATCAGTCGGCTTCGTATCCGTATCCGGCGGACTATCCAACGAAGGATACAACATCTGCCATCGTAACACCGACGGCATCTACGAAGGATACGCCGTAGGCGGCGACGTCTACCCCGCTACCACACTCATCGATCACCTGCTCAGATACGAACAAAACCCTCACATCAAAATGATGGTATGCCTCGGAGAAGTCGGCGGCACCGACGAATACGCAGTAGCCGACGCGCTCAAAACCGGAAAAATCACCAAACCACTCGTCATGTGGACAACCGGCACCTGCGCAAAAATGCTCCCCGGTGGCGTACAATTCGGCCACGCTGGCGCAAAAGCCGATGCAGAAGAAACCACCGCAGAAGCAAAAAACAACGCCCTAAAAGAAGCCGGTGCAATCGTACCCAACTCATTTGACGACTACGGAGAAAAAATAAAACAAACCTATGAAAAACTCAAAAAACAAGGCATCATAACACCGGTAGACGAACCCACACCACCACACATCCCCATGGACTACCGACAAGCAGTCGCCGAAGGAATCGTACGAAGACCCACCAACTTTATCAGCACCATCTGCGATGAAACCGGAGAGATACACAACTACTGTGGTATCCCCATCGATGAGGTTATCACACAAAACTACGGGCTTGGCGGCGTCATCGGACTACTTTGGTTTAAAAAAGATCTCCCGCAATATGCCCGGGATTTCATCGAACTTGTCCTCCAAATCGTCGCAGACCATGGACCTGCAGTATCCGGTGCACATAACACCATTGTCACCGCCCGAGCAGGCAAAAACCTTATTGAATCCATCATCAGCGGTATCGTAACCATTGGTCCTCGATTCGGCGGTGCTGTAAACGGTGCAGCAAAACACTTCACCTGGGGTTTAGAAAACAACCTGGAACCCCGTGATTTCGTTGACGACATGAAAGCAAAAAACACCCGGATACAAGGAATCGGTCATCGAATACACAGCGTTGAAAACCCGGATGCCCGCGTAGAAATCATGGTAAACTTCGCCAGAGAACACTTCCCCCAGACACCCACATTAGACTACGCCCTGTCAGTCCAAGCCGTTACCACCATGAAAAAGAACACCCTCATCCTCAACGTCGACGGCTGCATCGGCGTTTTATTCGTCGACATGCTCAAAAACCTAAACTACACCGACGAAGAAATCAAAGAAATGGTAGACATGGGATTCTTCAACGCATTCTTCATACTCGGCAGAACCATCGGATTCATGGGCCATTACTTTGACCAAAAAAGACTCAAAACCGGGTTATATAGACACCCCTGGGATGACATACTCTACGACGTCCCAGATAACCCAAAAAAGGTGGAATAAAAAAATGATGGAAGGAACAACCATGCAGAAATATAAAACCGAGATAGAACACGCAAAAGAACACTTCGCAGGCATCATACAAGAACAACTTACACGAATCGAACAAATGAAAAAAGGAGACGACTGGGTCGACTACAGCCAGCTCAAACCCATTATCATCGGTGTCGTCGGCGGAGACGGCATCGGACCATACATCTGCAAACACGCACAAAACATCCTTGAATTCTTACTCGCTGACGAAGTCAAAAGCGGAAAAATAGAATTCCGCACCATCAAAGGACTCACTATTGAAAACCGCGCGAAAGTCATGAAAGCAATACCCGATGATGTTCTCGAAGAACTCAAAAAATGCCATGTCCTCCTCAAAGGACCCACAACCACACCGAAAAAAGGCGACCCCTGGCCCAACATAGAAAGCGCAAACGTATACATGCGACGAGCACTCGACTTATTTGCAAACGTCCGACCAGTCCGCGTCCCCGAAAAAAACATCGACTGGGTTTTCTTCCGAGAAAACACGGAAGGCGCGTACGTTCTTGGCAGCAAAGGAGTCACCGTCACTGACGATCTCGCAATAGATTTTAAAGTGATCACCAAACAAGGTGCAGATCGTATCATACGACTCGCGTTTGACTACGCAAAGAAAAACCAGATCAACAAAGTCACCGTGGTAACCAAAGCTAACGTGGTAAAAACAACCGATGGGAAATTCTTAAACATGGCAGAACAAATCGCCACAGAATACCCCCAAGTAGAATGGGATGACTGGTTCATCGACATCATGACCGCAAAACTCATCGACCCCGCACGACAATCACAATTCCGCGTTGTCGTACTCCCCAACCTCTACGGTGACATCTGCACCGATGAAGCCGCGCAAATACAAGGCGGTGTCGGCACCGCCGGGTCAGCAAACATCGGCAAACGCTACGCCATGTTTGAAGCAATCCATGGAAGCGCCCCACGAATGGTTGACGAAGGACGCGCGCAATACGCTGATCCATCAAGTATCATCAAAGGAGCAGCAATGCTGCTAAACCATATCGGCTACCCCGACAAATCAAAGAAACTAGAAATGGCACTCGACATCTGCGCGCAATACGAAAAAAAGATACAACTCACCGGCAGAACAGATGGAGCCACCGGAGAAGAATACGCTAAATACATCATGGACACCGTGACCTCACCTGATCTTGAACAAAAATGGAAGTCGTATCAACAATAACCTGATACACTTTTCATCTCTTTTTTTTATATTCTCAACTAGTGATCATTTTACTGATAAAAAAGTAGACGAGAAAAAACCAACTATAGATCGAGCTATTACATGAAAAAAGAAAAGGGTTAGACAAATAACCCATTCGAATGCTACTGTGACTTGTAACAGTACAATTCTTATTATTTTACTTGCTTAACGAGATTTCTATTGAGGACACGTTTGACGTGCGTCCTTCTTCATTAGTTACGGACTCAGTTCCAATAGTTATATCTTTAATTTTCGCGTCTGTAACAAACCGGTTTCGTGTAATCTCTGCTGCGTCCACAGCTCGACTTATCGCTCGACCACGGGCTTTAATGATAACCTCATTAGAGCCACTGTTAAACTGCGTAACAACTGCAAGGACGTAGCTCATTGGTGGTTTGTTTCCTATATATATCACGTTTTCTTCTGATTCTTCTTTTGCTGTCATGCCTTTTACCTCCCTGGCAAATCATCGATTATAGTAGGGGCTACCAATCAAGTCATTATTTAAATACATTTCGTAAAAACGGCACCCCACTAATCTAGAGTTGGTGAAAATGCCAAAATCCCATACAATGAAAAC
>CAZRMY010000004.1:0-41374 GCA_964601295.1 uncultured Thermoplasmatales archaeon
GTTTTCATTGTATGGGATTTTGGCATTTTCACCAACTCTAGATTAGTGGGGTGCCATATATAGAAATAATTAAATATGTAGGATGCGTAATAAATATGTATGGGGGAGAAATGAAATGGAAAGAAAGAAAATAATATTTTTTTCTAAAAAAGCGGTTATAATCGGAGTTGTTCTAGTGTTCTTGTGCCCGGGAGTTATCCAAGGTATCCAGATTTCGGATAACACTCATAATCCCCGTATTTCACAGTCATATCCAAAAGATTTTAACTGTAAAGGGGAGCTATCATCTTTACATGTTCAGCTGAGTAGGAGTCAATCTGCATCAGTTGGAGAGAATGTTGTTATTTCGGGTGAAGGTGACGATAGGTTGCCCGCCATAACCCGTGATGAGTATGGGTATACAGTGGTTACTTGGACAAATGAGGAATCATCTGAGAATTCAAATCTTGGGTTTGTGTATTCATCAGAGCCACTTGATCCTTCATCATGGAGTGGTTGGATTATAAATTTATCTGGTTTTAATGTAGTCATGTATTCTGATATTGGATTGATAGAGGGATTTACTGATGAAATGCCCAAGCTTTTGGGGGTATATATTGCACCTGATAGTGATAGACTCGGTGGTTATGAGATCAAAGATATCACTTCAGATCCCTCGGAATGGGTATTCTTCTTTTATACTCAAGAAAAGTTAGATCCTAAATACGCATCTATATCTGATGGTTTTGTATATGATTATGTGTATGATTCACCTGTTGTAGCTAATATGTATATTTATCATGTGATGCTTGCGGGAGAATACGATATCACTGATTGTCCTGTTTGTATGGGGTATATAGATGGACAATCTCGGTTGTTAACAGCCCCTGCTATTGATCCTGATATAGTAGCGTTTGAAGATCGTTTTCATGTCACCTGGCAATATATGAACGCTTCGTTAGGTTATCCTCAAATTGTGTGGAAAAAGATTGTTCCAGCAGATGAACCTGATATTGAATTTACTCCCTTTCAAGAATATCTAGCTGCAGGATATCATCCTGCTATAAGTGGTTTGGATGAAAATATAGTTATTGTATATATGGATAGTGAAGGCGGGATTCAATGTGCATATAGTTTTAATGATGGTGAAACCTGGGAGAACTCCACTGTTGTTGATGGAGATTGGTATTGTTATCCTGATGTATATGCTCGCGGTGATGAAATAGTCTGTGCATATATTCACTCGCCGTTTGATTGTCCAATGGGAAATTTGTACGTGAAGAAATCTTTTGATGGTGGAATAACTTGGAGTGATCCCTATCTGATAAATGATGTTAACTGGAGTGTCTTTGCTGAAGAAAACACGGTTGATATCCACAGAGGAGGAATTGTTTGGTGCGATCAACGTAATGTCGATTTAGATATTTATTACGAAATAATACCCTCTGAGGCACCTGATAAGCCTGAGATAACTGATGATCCCAAACGTTTCGAATCAGGAAAAGAATTTGAATTCCATGTGTGTACTACCGATCCGCAATCGGATGATATCTATTATCGATTTGATTGGGGTGACGGTACTGAAAGCGACTGGATCGGACCGTTTGCATCAGGTGAAGAGGGAAATGCTACTCATGCATGGGATACCCTAGGAGACTATGAAATTCGAGCAAAAGCCAAAGATATATCAGGGCACGAAAGTGAATGGTCTGAAGTTTGGTGGTACTGGCCAATAGATAACAATCACTGTTCTAATCCTATGTTACAAAGAATATTAGCACATCATTTTCCGAATTTATATTTTATCATCAATTATTTTTTTAATTTCTATAGCTAGTTTATACCCGACTCCAGCTATCGTCTGTAAACCCTTACATCCATCTTCATCATATAATTTCTGAACATTTCTACCCATTTCATCAATTGACCATGCAGCTCGTCTGAAAGCAAACTCACGATAATGAGATTCACCTGTTAACATGAGTTCACGAGCTTTTAAGAAAAGCTGTTCAGCAACAAGTTTATTTTTTTGAATATGTTCTGGGAAAAACCGTGCCTCGCGAGGGATATAATTAGGGATATGGTGTTTGTCACAGAGCTCCTTGACAAGAGTATGAACTTGTTTGCTATATGATTTATATGCTGCATCTTGTGAATACAATCGATCATATTTTTGAGGAAGGAGCGAGTCATACTTTTCAAGGTATTGGTAGAAAAATGGTTTGCAGGCACCCCAAAG
This sequence comes from uncultured Thermoplasmatales archaeon, assembly GCA_964601295.1. Classification (GTDB taxonomy): domain Archaea; phylum Thermoplasmatota; class E2; order DHVEG-1; family DHVEG-1; genus CAZRMY01. The sequence continues at coordinate 2,219 of CAZRMY010000004.1, forward strand.
TGTTAAGCCCGCATCAAGTACATAACTGCCACCCGCATCTTTGGTATTTTTTACCAGCAATTCTATATCTTCAGCTGTATCATAAATATATGGCAAAATCGGCATAAATATCGCACCGGTCTGTATACCTTCACCGGAGAGTTCTTTCATCGCATCAAACCGCTGCTGAATTGAAGGCGACATAGGCTCAAAATGAGTTTTCCGTTTATCATCAACCCCAGATATAAGTGACCATCCTACATTCACATACGTTTGATTGTTAATCTCTTTTAACAGATCGATATCACGTAACAGCATCGATGATTTTTCGTTAATAAAAACCGGAAACCCCATATGTAAACAAACTTCCAGTAACTGTCGCACCAATTTGTATGTAGATTCAACAGGCTGATAACCACTGATATAGATGATATCCACGGGTTTGTTTTTCAATTCTTTTTTCAAAAGGGGCGGTGCATTGCTTTTTATTTTGATATACTGAGAAAACGGGTCATCTAGATCTTTTGATTTTTCATAACGTGAGAGATAGTTGTATTTTTCTTGCCGGCTGTAACAGTAGCTACATCCATACTGACACCCAACATACGGATCCACACTGTATTTAGACCAGAACCACCCGCCATCATTATGTTTATGGACATTCAGAATTTTTTTTGGTGTATACAGTTCATGTTGGACTTTCATGAGCAGTCCGACATAATAGATATCATGCTAAAAAAATCATTCTATGGGGGTCGTTGTCGTATTGTTGAAGTAGTTACGTAATTCACTGATTTTTTTACGTTCTTGCTTAGTAGTATCTCTATCTCGGATGGTCACCGTGTTATCTGCAAGCGTATCATGATCAACAGTCACACAAAATGGTGTACCGATCTCATCCATACGTGCATATCGACGGCCAATCGTCCCCCCTTCATCATAGGCGGTTGCAATCCCTGCATCACGAAGCTGACTGTTGATATCCTGTGCTAGATCAACTAGTTTTGCATCACTTATTAATGGGAATACACCTACTTTTACCGGAGCAATACGCGGGTTCAACGTAAGCAGATGATACGATTCATCTTTCTTGATGATCTCCTTAAAATTATGTTCTAAGATGCAATAAATTATACGGTCAACCCCATAGGATGGTTCAATGACATGGGGGATAAAACGCTCACCCGTTTCCTTTTCCTCTGTGGTAACAACATCATATCCCTCTTGAGGGATGGTAACTTCCTTCTTGTCTATCGTTACTGTGATCTCATCTGATTGTGGTGGTGGCATAGTTTCAAGCAGTGTTTTAATTGTGCCTGCTTCACTTTTAAACAATGGGCCAAGGACATCCATTTTTGGCACAATCCGTGTTTTTTCTACTGTCCGTGGTGTTTCATATTTTCGTAATGCATACATATCGTTACCTGATGCATCGATATGCGCCTGGAGATCATAAGCGGAGCGATCAGCAATCCCCACGCATTCAATCCAACCAAACCGTTCACTATACAGTTCAGCATCCCAGCATTCTGAGGCATAATGCGCAAGCTCATCTTCAGCATGTTTACGAAATCGAAATTTTTCTGGATCAACACCCGCATGCAAGAGAAACTCTTGGGTAAGATACATGTAATACGCAAGCGCTTGACTATTTACCACCTGTTTGTTTACTGCGTCTGCAAGTGAGAGTGTTAGTTTTTGTTTGTTATCATATAAGAAGAGTTTCTTGGATTTAACATGGGTGAACCGTGGGTGTGTTTTATCTTGTGGATCAAAAAAGATTTCAGCTTCAGCCATAGAGAACTCACGCATACGGATAACCCCTTGACGTGGTGATACCTCATTACGATACCCGCGGCCAAGCTGTATCACACCAAGTGGGATTTTCTCCCGGCAGAACCGATACAGTAGATGAAAATTGGTGAAAATACCCTGCGCCGTTTCCGGGCGTAAGAACGCATCTCTGCTGTTTCCAATCCCAATGTTTGTGGAAAACATTAGGTTCACGGGATGTGCATCACCAAGTTGTTTACCACAGGTGGGACAGATCACCTTGTTTTCTTTGAGTGCTTGCTCAATTGAGCTGTCTGGATCAATAATGTCTTCGACTTTATATGAACGCTTACATTTTTTGCAATCAACGGTTAAATCAGTAAATTCGTCGACATGCCCGGATGCTTTTAGTACTTCGTACAATGTTATCGTAGGGGTGTTTATTTCCACGCAAGTATCCTTTTGTAGATAAAAATATCTCCACAGGTTTTCAATATTATTCTTTAACTGTGAACCCAATGGCCCGTAATCGTAGAAACCTGCGGCACCGCCGTATATTTCAAAGGATGGAAAAATAAACCCACGGCGTTTTGCCAACATCATGATTTTATCGTAGATATCCTGTGGCATCAGCATCGGTAACTCGTTAGCATTATTTAAAAGGTCATTTTTTACTGGTTTGAAACATGCATGCTAATAGATCAATATCTGAGACCATGCCAACCAGGCGGTCTTCAGAGGTAACCACAGGTACATGACTAATTTTATTTTTCACCATTTTTTTAGCGAGCTGAGAAATTGGGGTATGGCGTAATGCTTTGATTACATCGGTGACCATGATTTCTTTTACCGGTACTGGCGGTAGTTCAACCTGGGTGGTGGAATAATATAGTCGCATGGTATCGCGGATGCCCTCCCAGGTCCATTCATCTTCATCTCCACCCATGCCCATATCGGTACGTGAGACGCTTTCTTTTACATGGCTGAGTTTAAACAGGTCTCCTTCGCTGATAACCCCAGCGAGTTTACGGGTATCATCTAACACGGGTAATGCGGTTTCGTTGGTGACATTGATGATTTCCATGACGATGGTGATAGGCGTATCTTGATGGATTGGCACTAAGTTATGGGTTAGGAAATCCTGGGTGACTTCTGTAGGATATTTATCAATAATTGCATGTTTTAATATGTCTGTGGGACTAATAATACCTGCGAGGTTTTTCCGTTTGTCAACTACGGGTAAACCATGGATTCGATGAGTATGCAGCAGCTTTGCTGCCTCAACGAGATCTGCATCTTTGTCGATAAGATGCGGGTTTTGACTCATAATTAATGCTAGTTGCTCCTCGTCTGCGTGTTTAAAAATATCACTACGGGTTACTACACCCGCAACAGTTTTACTATCCTTTTTCAAAATTGGCATTCCTGATACATTATGTTTTGCAAGTGTTTCTAATGCCTCCCAAATTGTACCGGGGACATAGCCAACAATTAAATCCTTAGACATTGCATCTTCAACTTTCATGTTACACCCCTTAAGTTTCTTAACCTACAACATACATGGTCTTTAATGTATCTTTGCATAAGACAACAAAGTCGGCAGGCGAGTTTAGACCCAGAATGTTAAGACTCAAATTTAAAGCTTTCCGAGCAGTAAATGTAACCATGACAAGCAGCTCATGCAGCGAAAAACTATACTCCTTTGTGTAAACAAATCGCATTTCCTCTAAAATATCAGGTGATGTAATCATTGCGTTATCTGTTCCTAAGACTATCTGGTTGCCAACCTGTTTCATCAATTGTAAATTTGGTTGCAGACCAAAAAATTCATTGGACCGTGGGCATACCACTATAGGTATACCTGCTGCTTTTACTTTTCTTAGATCCTCTTCTGTTGCCTTTACCATATGTACCAGCATATCTGGTTTCAACTTGAGGACTTTGTCGATGTCTTCTCTAATTACTTCACTGCAATGTAACGCAAATAGTTTCTTCTGCTGATGAACATGCGCGGCAATTTTTTCTAACGTGGGGTACTCCCAGTCTGAAATACTACTCAGTCCAATGCCTGCGGAGATATCAAGTAGCTCAGTAAGCTCCTGTGTATCATATGTTAAATCATACGGCCGCGAGAAACATAGCACATCTATATCAACTGGGGTAATTGCTTTTTGTAACATGCGCACTCCCCGTGGTCCTCCTTCTCTGAAATCACAAAAACAGCTGGTACCACACCTTGCCATTGCACCAGCAGCATGATACATTCCCTGCTGTATTTCTTTATCAGATGCCGAACGTAACAACCGGTGTTTTAACCCCTCAGGCGGTGCCACAAGCTTCTCAACATCGCGTGGCAACCGCAGATTTTTCTCAGCGATAAAAGCATCCCCAATATGAGTATGACAGTTTATGACTGAAGGAATAATTACACCCTCTGCAACTGGGGGAACGGGTGGACGTCCACTTCCTCGTTCTACTATCAGCGCATCATCAAAACCAATATACCCTTGTTCGAACCCCTGTCTCGTTAAAATATCCCCAGCAACATACTCCATAGTGTCACGTGTAATAAAAATGATGCTATATATTTCCTTTTCTTCAACAAAATATTGTTCTAACTGAAAACCGATAGCAGTATAGAAATATTTTTGAACACACCCTCTTATATCCACTCAATGTGATGCTGCTAATACGTTAGATCATATCCATAATACTTTTATTATAATCCCATGGAGGCTGAAACGTATCATATTAGATGATCAGAATCAAATTAATAAAATCGATACATCCCATATGCTCGACACACTCGCTCAGTTCCCCGAACAAATACAGGATGCACTTGCACTCACTGAAAACATTGATACACCAGCTATTCTCAAAATAGATAACATTTTAATCTGCGGCATGGGTGGATCAGGAATTATAGGACACATAATAGCACGATTATTCAGGGATAAATTAGATGTACCCGTGGTTGTCAACAAAGAATATACCGTTCCTAAATGGGTGAACAAAAACACCTTAGCAATATTTATTTCTTATTCTGGGGAAACAGAAGAACTCATTAAAGCATTAAAACACGCAGCACAAAAAAAATGTAAAATCTACTGTGTTTCTTCAGGTGGGAAATTACGTGATATTTGCCAGGAGCACAGTCTCCCTCACATCACTGTTCCAACTGGTATCGCACCGCGTGCTGCCCTCGCGTATTTGTTGTTTCCACCAATTCATATCATCCAGCATTTAGGACTCATAAAACACTCTCTAGAATCAGATATAAAGGAAACCATCGAAGTTATTACACAACTACGAGAAAAATATCGAAAAGAAACCCCGTCAAAGGACAACCTTGCAAAACAACTAGCAACCAATCTACATAACACCATACCACAGGTATACGGCTGGGATATCTACACCCCTATCGCACGTAGATGGCAAACACAGTTTAACGAAAATAGTAAGCTTATCGCAACTGCAGCTTTTGTTCCTGAATGCAACCACAATGATATCGTTGGATGGTCATTAAACCCTGAATCATCACAATATTTTTCATGTGTCCTGCTCCGTGAAAAAAACGCAGAATCAATTTTTATGTCAACACGACTTGATTTCATGAAAACATTGTTTAAGGATGTAGCAGCCAACGTGTTTGAGGTTCATCCTGAAGGGAAAAGTAGATTAGCGAAAATGATGTCAACCACGTACCTGGGTGATTTCACCAGCTGTTATCTTGCCATATTACGAAAGATTGATCCCACCCCTGTTGATATCATCACGGAACTAAAAAATCGTTTGGCATCACTATAGGTTTAGACACCAGGTTTTTTTTCAAAAAAACATAAATATCGTTTATTCAATCATACAAACTAAAACATTTAAACCACCCTAACACGTTTATGTTATAAAATATATGAGGAGAGCGATGCATCGAAGATATTCCTATAGTTTGGCCATATTTTTCTTTTGCATACTGAGTATGCCCCTGATGTCATTGTTTACTGACTATAGTACTGCTCAGGAGGACGCGCTGGTAATCGCCATCTGGGATTATGATAACGAGGCATACACATCAGAGTATATACTATTAGAAGGAAAAGACTATGGAATTGAAGTATGGTATCAAGAGTCCAACACACTAGCCTATGGTGTAACAGTCACTGTTTTAGGCAACACCTATCTAACCAGCGAAAACGAGTTAGATGAGATTCAAATAGAAACACCCTCATATGAAGAGTATCCTAATGGATTTGATATCACGGCTACCAAATCAGGGTACACCGGTGATCAAATCTCAGTTACTATATCCCGAGGTCCGCTCAGAGTAAACACCACCGTTACATCCATCACTGAAAAACAGGATGTTACCGTAACCGTACATGATCATCAAGGCGACCCCATATCAGGAGCAACAATAACTATGGATACTACGCCAGTTGCAGAAACCGATGCATACGGAGAAGCAGTTATTACCACACCAGATGTCCCCGAAACACAAAATATTCAAATACAGGCATATAAAGACGGGTATCAACACGGCAGCGTAACCATTGAAATCAGGCATGTTGCTGCTCCTTTTTTTCCCTTTGACTATATTGACCCTTTGTATCTTGCGATACTACTGGTTATTTTAGCCATCGTGTTTGTGACACTTCGTAACCGAAAATTGCGACGTACCTACATGAAACCTACACACTCTTCACCTTCGAAAAATACCCCTGAACAAGAAGAAAACACTGATCCATCGCTTACCCCGGAGGTCACTATACAAAACAAACACGTCTATAGCACCAATGAAAAAGTAGTCCCCCTCTCAGTCAATAACAAACAGTCAAAAGTCGAAGAAATCCGTATCAAGCGCCCTGGAAAACAAAAAGATACTCAATACATTAAAGAAGAACCCGAGAAAAAGAAAAAAAAACCATTGCGGCATCACCGAAAACATGAATATGACTGGTTTGAGGGAACCGAAAACATGCGGTATAAAATCGATAAAATCACTGGTGAAATTGATGAAGATACGATCGATAAATGGTTCGAAGGCGTCGAAGATATCCGCTCAAAAATAGATGAAGCGATTACCAAGAAGAATAAGAAACACAAAAAATGAACATGTGTTTTTATAATGCCGTAATGTATTACGGAGGCGTAATATGGGACGGAAAAAACGGTTGATACCTGATTTTTATGATCTTACAGTACATCAATTAATGGACAAACGAGTTTGGGATTTACCTATTGTCGATGAAAATGAAGACATCCTACATATTCTTAACATACTTGGTGCCAGAAATCATATATGGGTGGTAAAAGACAAAAAATCAAAAGAGCTTATTGGTGTGATCACTGAACATGATGTGTTGTCTATTCTTGCCCCGAAACAATTCCCCTCGTATATGTTTGGGATGCCTGATGTAAAATCATATCATCATGGCACTGCAAAAACCGCGGGTGATATCATGTGCTGCCGGGGTGTTATATCTGCGAGTAAAGATGATAAAATCGTTGATGTGCTTGCAAAAATGACCAAACATCAACTCCGCAGACTTCCGGTTGTTGAAGATAAAAAAATTATTGGTGAAATAACCTTACATCAGTTAATTCGTAAATTCTATAATGCTACGCAGTTTGAGCCTATCGTGAATGATGAAGAAGGTTGATAGTTACGGGCCTGGATGTTGTACTCTTAATAGCTATAGCGCTTCTGCTAGCCAGAGTTTTTGGGCATCTATTTGATAAAGTCAAACAACCTGCGGTTATTGGTGAAATATTTGCCGGTATCTTCCTCGGCGCTATTCATGTGATAGGCATATCAAATATGAATGTCTCTGTTTTAGGGCTACAGTATACTCTTCCCTCATTTGATTTTTCTTCTGAAGGGTTTACCATTTTTGCGCAAATTGGAATTCTGTTTCTGCTGTTTATATCTGGGCTTGAAACTAGTTTTTCTCAGCTGAAAAAAACTGAAAAAGCTTCCATATCAGTTGCTATTGGCGGCGTCATAGTTCCGTTGGTACTGGGTATAGGTGCTTCGCATTATCTGGGTTTTTCTCTCTCGGAAAGTGTTGTTATAGGGTTGATACTGGTTGCTACATCGGTGGGAGTGACAGTTCGTTCATTGATGGATATCCATATGTTGGACTCGGATGTGGGAACTGCAATACTGGGTAGTGCCGTGATTGATGATGTATTAGGTGTATTGCTGTTAGCATTTGTATTAGGCGTTGATTCACCGCTTGTTATAGGGGTAAAAATTGTTTTGTTCTTTGTTATTTTCTTGTATCTTGGGTTGAAAGTAATCGATAAACTCCTGGATTTAGGAGATCGAATACATCTTCCAAAAGCGTTTCTGAGCATTTCACTGGCGTTTTTCTTACTCATTGCGTTTTTTGCCGATCAAGCAGGTATCGCAGGTATTATCGGTGCGTTTGTAGCAGGGTTACTAATTGGGAATACGTTGAAATCACGTAAAATAGTTGATGATGTACAAGCTATCGGTTATGGTTTTTTTATACCGTTGTTTTTTGTATGGGTTGGTGCACATCTCTGGGAGGGTGCACAAGGTGAATTTTCATCATTTGCAACTATTGGTCTTTTTGCTTTTGTTTTAATTATCGTTGCGGTCATTGGGAAAATCATTGGATGTGGCATGGGTGCTAAACTGGTGGGTATGTCATCTCGGCAATCACTGCAAATTGGCGTGGGTATGATCCCTCGTATGGAACTTGCACTTATAATCGCCAGCTCTGCTGTATCCTACGGGTTTTTTGTTACCGCTGACCGTGGTCATCAGGTTCTAGCGGTCACCATTATTCTCACGATTGCAACCACTTTGATTGCACCATTTTTAATTAAAGCGGTGTTTAAAAAATCATAATATGTATTATCTTTGAATGACGTATGAAGCTATTATTCGAGTTAGCCAAGCAATACCCTTCGATTCCACAAGATGAAATCATCGCGTTGTTACATGCGTATAACATTGACTATCAGATACAGCACAGTGATACTGACGTAATTATTGTGAATGTAAAAACAGATGAAACCCGCTTGCTTGAACATTTATCACAGCGATTAGCATACACGTTCATCATTAATGAATATCTTGGAAGTAGCCCGCCACAGAAACAGTATATACTAAAACTTCTTAAACACACCCCACGACCCAACGTTGCAGGATCACTGGCAGTCCGCTACCGAAATCGTTCAACAAAGATATCTTCCCAACCAATAATACAAACTATTGCACAACATTATACCTTACACCGTACGGTAGATTTAGAACACCCCGATACCATCATCCGAGTTGTAATCACAGACACTGCAGTACACATTGGACGACAGTTACGCACACTTGACCGTCAAAAATTTGATCATCGCCGTGTACATCAACGACCGTTTTTCTCACCAATCTCATTGCATCCAAAACTAGCGCGGGCACTCGTAAATATCTCACGGGTACAGTCTCAGCAAACATTGTTAGATCCCTTCTGCGGTACAGGGGGTATACTACTTGAAGCCGGGATCCTCGGAGTCACCGTGATTGGAAGTGACATCGAAGAAAAAATGATTGCCGGCTGCAAAAAAACATTCGACCATTATAATATACAAAAATATCAGTTGTTCTGTTGTGACATCGCATCTATCACAGACCACCTTTCTGAAGTTGATGCCATTGTCACAGATTTACCCTACGGCAAGTCAACCACCACAAAAGGAGAAAACACCCTTTATTTATATGATCGTGCGTTCACCGCCTTGTCAACGGTATTAAAGCCTGGGGGCATCGCGGTTATAGGCAGTTCAAACCAGACAGCACTTTCAAAGAACCACTCGTGTTTTACCCAAAAAAAATGTTATGAAATACCAGTCCATCGCAGTCTCACACGTGTTTTTGCGGTATACAAAAAATAACCAAAATACTTTTACCGCCTATAATTATCCGCATGCTGTTATGACACAACTGAGCATTATCTTCCTTGGAACCAGCGGTAGCTGGCCCACTGTTAAACGTAATGTGACATCAATAGCTGTTAAACGAGGAAGCGAAGTCATTCTTTTTGACTGCGGTGAAGGCACGCAACGGCAATTTCAAAAATCTAAACTCAGTTATATGCAGATATCAAAAATTTTTATCACCCATTTCCATGGTGATCATTTTTTGGGGTTACCTGGTCTAATTCAGACTATGCAGCTCAATGCTCGAGATATCCCACTGCATATCTATGGCCCTGCGGGTATTTCGCATCTTATGTTACAGCTCTTATCATTAGGATATTTTTCAGCCAAATATGAAATCATAACCCATGAAGTATCAGATGGTGACACTCTTACTTTTGACGAGTATACTATTCATGCTAAACGCACGGATCATGGTATCCCAAGTCTCGCATATTGCATTGAAGGCCCATTGTTCAGTAAACTTCAACAGGGACATACCATAGCATTAAAAGATGGTACAAAAATAAATCCCGATAGGGTTCTTGGTCCACCTCGCCCTGGAAGAAAAATCGTCTATTCCGGTGATACACGCCCCTGTGAACCTTTGATAGATTTTGCACAAAACGCGGATGTATTAATACATGAAGCAACATTTGATTCTGAGCAAAAAGACATCGCAGGAGATTACGGTCATTCAACCACTTTAGAGGCAGCCGATATCGCTAGAAAGGCAAATGTAGACCGACTGTTTCTAGTACATGTTAGCCCACGATATCTCGATGCTAAACCACTACAGGATGAAGCACAAAACATCTTCACAAACACAATTATCCCACGTGACTTCGACGAATACACAATACCCTTAAAAAAATAACATACAACTTTTTTTACAAACAAGCGCTAGTGTAGCATTTTGTATTACCCCGGCAATTAATAAATCATAATTTTATTAAGCAATTTTTTGTTGTGGTATACTAGGTTTTTTTATGAATGCCAAAACTGTAGAAAAGCAGCGTCCAAGTTATGATGAATATTTCATGGAAATGGCCTATGTTGTATCTAAACGAAGTACCTGTTTACGCAGGAAAGTAGGAGCGATACTTGTTAAAGATAAACATATTCTTAGCACCGGCTATAACGGTGCACCTAAAGGACTAAAACATTGCGCTGAAGTGGGGTGTCTACGACAGCATTTAGACGTTCCATCCGGCCAGCGACATGAACTTTGCCGAGGGCTACATGCAGAACAAAATGCGATTATACAAGCAGCGGTTTTTGGTGTGTCAATTAAAGGCTCGACATTATATTGTACAAACACGCCGTGCGTAGTATGTGTTAAAATGCTTATAAACGCCGGGGTATCTGAAATTGTGTATGCCGGAGAATATCCCGATGATCTTGCAAAACGCATGTTACAGGAGAGCAAATTAAAGATAAAAAGATTTAAATAATAAATAAACATATAAAAGTTCGTTCAATTTCGAAAAAATAAGAAAAATATAAATACCATTAAATAGTTTCCCAAACGAGGAGACCGTATGAAACGAAAAAGATCGTTTGTGTTAGACGAAAAAGATGACAAAGCTGTCAAATTATTTACGGATCTTGGGATGCCTAAAAACCTCGCTAAAACATTGATGTACATCTCACAAGTCGATGAATGCCGCTCTGCTGATGTTGAGCAAGGCGCGGACCTTCGCCAACCTGAAGTCAGTGTGGCCATGCAGGAACTCCGCAAACGGGGATGGGCAAAAAAACGAGATATCAAAAAGAAAGGGAAAGGAAGACCAGTACATATCTACCGATTAACACAACACCTACCAGAAATTCTCAAGAGTTTCGAAAAAGAAAAACTCAAAGAAGTCGAACAAATCAAAGACGACCTGGGCGATCTACACAGCCTTATAAGAGCATATAAGAAATAAACCCCAGACTCCAACACCTCGACGATTACCACCGTATTAATACATAATAGTTATTCTAAGACAATATTGCTTATACAACGTGCTCCTTTTGGTGAAAATGACCGTGGAAAAACGTATTCAAACTATTTTTAAGCATGCCGAAAATCAACCAGATATCATTCTGATTAAAAACGGAACAGAATCATTTATCGACACCAATTTTTTTTATGTCACCCAACTTTCTCACGGTCTCTTCGAAGGCGCAGTAGCCATACTGCACAAAACCGGAGCATTAGACCTGCTCGTCTCAGAACTCGAAGGAGAACTAGCATCAAAAATCAAAGCCACTCTTCATATTTACAGCACCAAAAACGAATATGAAAAAAACCTAAAAGCACTAACTAAACCATACAAAACCATAGGCATAAACGCTGCAGCACTTACACATAAACACTACACGCAATTAAAACAAAGTATGGGGCAACGTTCATTTATCGACGTATCTCACTCTTTTACCCAGGCTCGAGCTATCAAAGATACTCAAGAAATCCAAAAAATCCGTCAGGCATGCAAGATATCGGATGCGGTGATGTCGCAGATACCCAATCTTATTTATGACGGTCTTACAGAGTCAGAGCTGGCCGCGGAAATAAATTATCTTCTTCAAAAGAATGGCTCAAACAAACCTGCATTTGATACGATATCTTCATTTGGTACACATACTGCGCAACCCCATTATACTCACAGTAATACGACTGTGCAACCTGGTGATTTTATCCTCTGCGATTTTGGTGCTTCTTATCACCGTTATAACGCAGACATCACACGAACATTTATTTACGGTGAAGCCACAGACGAGCAACGACAGATGTATCAAACTGTTCAGGAAGCACAACAGCGCGCTTTTAACGCTATACAACCTGGTGTACGTGCATCTGAGGTTCATAAACAAGTATATGACTATATTAATGAAACCGCGTATCATGGGCGCTTTATTCATTCTACGGGACACGCGGTAGGGCTGAATGTCCATGATGGACCCAGTTTCACCATTGATAACAACGAGCCGCTAAAAGAAAACATGGTGTTAACTGTTGAACCGGGTATATATATCCCAGGCACTGGCGGTGTACGCATCGAAGATGACATCCTCGTCAAAAAAGACGGAATAGAACTCTTAACTTCTGCAGCACGCACGCTTCATGAGATTCCGAACTAAAAAATAGTTACGCCTGATTTCAAATACCTCTTCTTTACTTTTTATGTTTATAGGACCAATTAATCTCGCTATTTATCTTTCTATATAATAGTGCGCCTTTTTCTAATGTTTTACGTTCTAGTAGCACATCAATGGTATCATCCGCTAAAATCTTTAATATTTCTTGAAGCTCCTTTCTATTGGATTTAAACACACTTATACCGATATTAAGAAACTCACTGATGATCTCAGACAAATCTTCCCCTTCAACGGTAATATTTATTTTTACCATACTTCTCACCCAAAATAACTGCTTATGAAAAAGGAATCAAGATCGTATGATTAAAATCTTCCGTTTTTTTAACAAAAAAATACAGGGGGAGGAAAGGAAGGGGGTAAACTATGAAAACATGAAAAAGACCGCTAGAGATCTGCTCCCTTCCTCACCATAACTGTACTCTGTTGTCTTCTGTATATAAATATTTGGCGATATTATGTCAAAATGACAAAACGTATCTAATAAAAATAGATTGTAGACTTGTTTAAAAAGGGAAAAAAAGTGGAGAAGAGGCTTTTATGATAGATTTTTTAGTTAATCGCAGCAGTCTCCGACTGGTGCTGGACTCCCCGGGATGAATATGTAGTTGATGAGATAGACTGCGTCACTGACATTAATAGTGTCATCGCCGTTTGCATCTCCGATACAAAGTGGATCAGGTGCCGATGAACCTAAGAACACATAGTTTATGATGAACACAGCATCTGATACATTGATCAACCCGTCATCATTGACATCTCCACAAAGATATGGTGATTGTTCCATTATAGTTGTTGCCGTCATTTGATTATTAGAAGGATTTTCATCACCTGTAAGACTTGTGGTTATCTTCATACCATAAATACCCGGTATAGCATTCCAAGATGGGATAAAATCACAGTAGGCGGTTGACAACGCGTCTATTTCCATGGTTTGTTCACAGGTGTACACGATGTCTCCGGGGTCGCGCGTTTCTTCTGAGACGATTTCAACGTCATCAAGGTTCCAGTAGTCGATGTCGTAGTAGTATCCATCGTATTCGAATCGTACTTGTGTTCCTGAGCCTACATCGTGTCCGATGGGTATGGTTTCGTATTGTGGGCCGACATCAGCATGTATTGGGTTGGTCCATGGGGTGACATCTGTCCAGGTGTCAGCTTGGTCTGCGCGGGTGTATACGCGGCAGTATATGTCGTTGTCGTTACCCGCGAAATCTTCGATGTAGTGGTTGAATTTGAGGTGTAGATTTGCCGCTCCGTTGGTGTCTACTGGTGGTGTGTCAAGGTAGGAGTAGTCGCCGTTGATGAGACTCCAACGGAGTCGTATCTCTGGTGCGGTTCCTCCGGCGTAGTTGTTTGGTCTGAGTTCCCATTCAGGGTTGTCTGGTTCTTCTTCTACCCAGCCTGCTGGTGGGTAGCCTTGGGTGAAGTTTTCGTAGAGGAAAGTTCCAAAGATTCCTTCAGTTATCGTACAATTCACGGTAACCAGTTGGCTGGTGTCTCCGTTGTTCTCAATTGTTGCATTCACTATATGATTCCCTGCATAGTGCTCACCTGTTGGATAGTTGATGCTGTGTACACCAACATCCGTGTATGGTTGTATAGTAACAATAAGTTCTGTACCATCATTTTCCGGGTATTCATCACCAGGAAGCTGGGTGAATACCTGTATTGTATAATCATCGGGTGTGATCACTGACCATGCAGATGAAAAATCAACATACCTGCTACTTAAAAGTTCCACATAAACATCTTCGGTTTCAGAGTATACTAGCGAAGAGGTTTGATCATAGATTTCACAGGTTATTGGCACCATATGCGAAATACTACCAAAGTTTTCAACAGTGGCATTGATAATATAATTCCCTGGTCGTTGTATGCCGGTTGGATAGTTAATTGCTGTAACTCCGGTGTCATATCCAGGGATAACAGAAACGGCAGTGTCACTCAAATTGTTTGCTTGTACTTCATCTCCAAATAACATGGTCTGTACCTGAATGGTATAGTCCCCGGGATCTGCAGACCAGGGTGTGGTAAATACAATGTGATCATCTGAAAGCGCGGGAATATATATTGATTCAACTGTGGAATAAATATCTGTTAGACCGTCGTTTATTGTGCAGAGAACAGGTATTGATTCATCTTGATCACCAAGGTTTTCTATCGATGCATTAACATAGATATCACCTGGCTGTATAATTCCTGTTGGATAGTTTATCCCAGCGCATGCTACATCAGTAAAGGGTTGGATTTGAACATCGATAACCCATGCGTCGTTGTTAGGCTGTGCATCATCAGAAAGAACGGAGGCTACCTGAATGGAATATATACCTTCTTCTGACACAGACCATGGTGGTGAAAACTCTGCAAACTTCTCCTTCAACGGATCAATAAATACCGATGTAGTTGATGAGTAAACAAGTGTATCTAAATCATCATAGATTTCACATTCAAGTGGTATTATTTGTCCAACGCTCCCATAGTTTTTCGCCGTGACATTAACGGTAAAGTCCCCGGGTCTATTAAGCCCTGTAGGATAATTTATGGTTGTTACGCCACCGTCATTAGCTGCAATAATCTGTATTCCCGTGGTCTTTTTATCATTAGCCGTCTCTTGATCACCAGGTAATAATGTGGTCACTTTAATCCCATAAGTACCAGGTAAGGCATTCCATACAGGGCTGAATTCTATATCTTTTGTTTGATAAGCATCTAGATCAACTGTTGTTTCAGCGCTGTAAATGATATCACCAGTATCCCGGGATGCTGATGATACACAAACATCGTCGATATACCAGCCAAGGTGTGGTGTAACGGTTGTTGTTCCACAATGCCATCGAAGCAGAATGGTTTCTCCCTCATAACTTGTGAGATCAAATGTCACCTCAGTCCAATCAGCTGTTTCACCATTTGTATAGCAGGGCTCATTAGGGATTCCTGTATTGCTTGATGAAGCAGTATCTGGATAACCTCCTTCTGGGTATATCAACGTCCAGGTTGCACCATTATCCGTTGAGATTTTTACATTACCTCCATCGTATGCCCCACCGGTGAAATCATACCAATGCCAGAAGGTTAACTGTGGTTCAACAAAACCTAGGAGATCAATGGGTATTGAATCAAGTACCATGTCTCCATAGTTGTTGAAATTTCCTGCTAAATTAGTGGCCCATACATTTACCCCTGAATGCGCGCTGGAGGGACCTGAGGTAGGAGTTCCCCATTCCCAGTCATCATATGTTCCAGATCCGGGTCCAACATCATGTGTGTATCCACCATCGTCTATCTCAAAATCTTCTTCGTAGGATACCGATCCTTCGATAATAGTGCAGTTAACTACAACATCAGTTTGATCTGCGCTTCCATAATTTGTTACCGTCGCGTTTACAGCATAGCTATCTGGTGGAGCAACCTCGGTTGGATAATTAATTGATAACGTTCCAACATCATTTGCAAGAACAATATTTAATGTTATCGGGATTTCAAGCAATGGTTCATCTGGGTCGTTACTTGATACATGAATGGTTTCCTGATAGATTCCAACATCGAGTCCATAGGTTGACAATATTACATCAATTTCGATTGTGGAATTTGGCTGCAATTCACCAGTTGTAGGTGTAACTGACAGCCAGCCATCAGTGTTGGTATATGTTATATCAAACGTGAGATTTTCACCAGCAATTTCATCATTACCAATAGTTAATGTTTCTGTAACCGTTAGTTCACTTGGTGAGTTAATAGAATAACTCTCAGGGTCAATCCATATTTCAGGTACAAGTGTGACATCAAATGCATAAGGATCTGCAGCTCCTATATAGGGATCATCAATGATATTCCCTCCAGTGTCTTCAGCATGAATGTAGTATTGTACTGTTTCACCGCAGGGCTGAGGCGGTATGTATGCTTGATAATAGTCTCCACCTACATGTGTCATTTGAACAGAGTTCCATGCTCGTTCATCGAGCTGCCAATACAAGAGCACGGATTCGGGTATGAGATCAAGATCGCTGTAAGGTACAACACGTGCGTTTACCAGGAATCCATTATCACTAGGGAAGCCATTTGACAGTGGTGTATGATCGATGTATATCATATCGATATCTGGTATCCCTTTGGCGCGACAGTGTATTGCATCAGTGGTTTCCCAAGAGCCAGTAAAACCAAGGACTTCATAACCGGGCATTGCTGTCTGATATGAGGTAATTGCATCGTCATCCCATGATGACGTTCCATCCATAGGGACAAATACTTTGTCATTTAAAATAAGTGAGTTAATATATGGTTCACCATCTGGTGTGTACACCCGTACTATGTCATAAGGTGTTCCATAACAACTTATTTGATTTTCAAAGTATGACACCGCTGCTTCAAGTTCATCATATTGCGAGTGACTCGGTGGCACCTCGATTATCATAATGGTATCCGGTGATAATAGTTTCGCCCAACAGTCAATATGTTCTATGTATTCACCTAAAGCATCATCGGCAACATGATAGGTATGGATTCCAAGATAATCAGCTACCATCTCATCAATGTCGCTTGGCGTCAAACCAGGGTTTTCTGTGTATACAAGATCAGTTGATATTGCTATACCTTCTCCATCGGTCATATAGTTGCCTCCCGCGGTTTCGAGGTTCATAAACGATAGATTTAAACCTTGGTCAACCGCAAAAGCATTTGGGATCGCATTGTCATCCGGACGGGGCCGATTGTAGGTGAAATCTACGACTTCTAACTCATTATTGACATTGTAAATAAACCACGGTCCGTAATCACGTGTCCAATAGGTATCTGATGGAGCTATTAGAAAATCTGTATTTGCCATGGTAACACCCGCTGAGCTGTACATGTTCTCTACAGTGGTTTGTTCAGAGGTTGAGGCGACTATCGTGGTAACAATTACGTCCTCTGACATCTCAGCAATCATATTTACCGGCAGACCAAGTGGATATCTAACTAGCACCCCATCCATATGTTCGAATTCAGCTGGCTGCCGTTTCGATACCACCTGAAGCGTGGTAATATACGTCTCAGTGTTATAACCGGTTATCACTAAATCTACTTCATCTATATCACTGATAGGTTCAGTAAAGGTAATAGTAGCTTGACCATTTTCATCGGTATACGCGTAGCCTAATAGTTCATAGTTGTAGGAGATTGCGCATAACGCATTATCCAGTCCCACAACTTCAACATCAAATGATGTTACGCCTTCCAGAATTATTGGGTTATGGTTAACCGTGATATCTGCAGGGGTATCAGTTCGCACCTGTAGGGAAGGATCACCAAAGATTGTCCATTGATCGGTTACGTAATAGTAGCTGGACCCATATTCATCATTCATAAGCATACAGCCTTGAAAGGAAAGCGCACCAAATGAATGTTGAATATTAGCAGGATACGTTTCGACTAAAATATCATTCATTTCATCTTGCGCAGCCATCGGTGGATCCCACGGTTGATTATCTGATCCAGCGAAAACAGCGATAGCACCTGTTGGCTCACCATTATGTACCTCTCGCATTAATTTCTCTGCAAAACATGCATCATAATCATCAAACATACCACATTTACAGGCAACAATCCACATAAACGGCAACATATTGTCATTAGTGAGATCGTCGATATCATCATTTGTATACCAGCTACCTGCTGAATTCCAATAAAATTCTTGAGGGCCTCCATGACCACAGTAATTGAGAATACTTCGCCCTTCATTTAACACGAGATTCAGATCAGCTGCAGAGGGGTTACCATCAGCGTCCTGTCCACCTTGTGAACCACCGTATATTTCATCAACTTGAGAATACGTATATCCAAGGAGATCAGTACGGATATTTCGTATATGTTCCCAATCCCATTCATTGTCATCTCCTGTTCCTTCATCTGAACCAACCCCAACACCTTTCGCATACCAATCATCTCCTAATTGCGGATATTTTTCATATTCAATCGTTCTTTCCACCTGGGTTTGTAAATCAGCTGTGTTTGAAGCAGAGAATCTTCCGATAAATAGATCCGGATAGTGATCTATACCATCAACATAGGTATAACTTGGATCGGATGCTGCATAGCTTGATTCCAGAGATGGAATCTGCGCTATATCGCCGACTAACAAAACAAACGTTAACCCATTTGTCAAGTAATAGTTTTCAATATATGTGTCAATCGCAGAGGCAGTTGTTCCTACATCAGAAACATTAACCATTTCAGTTGGAATGCCTTTCATGTTTTTCCATTCCAAAAATGGCACCATTGTGTCCCAAAAAGTGTCATAGGTTATAATCAACATATTTCCAATTTCAGTAACTGGTGTATACGTTAATCCCGGTTCGCCATAGTTTACAAAATGTCTCTTATATATCTGCTCAAAGTCAGCATCTATCTTCTCAGGGAACTCAGAGCGATGGATACAATTCAAAGTATCTTCAACATTTGTTTTTACAACTTCTAAGGTAATATCTGTATAAACTCTAAGTTGATGGTGTATTGGATTATACTGGAAGGGATATACTGTTACTACCTGCCCTCTGTAATCACGTAAAATATAAGGATCGCTTAACTCAGCTACCTTATTTGGATACCAGGTGTCTTGAATATAAACATCGGCAAATTCATGAGGGACAGTTGCCGGATCAACTGTTCTCAGTATGTCACCTTTTGAAGGGGGAACTCGTATATCGATAGTTTCATAATTCACGTTGATTATCTGGGTATCCATTTTGGCGGTGTCATCTACAATAACACTTCTGGAAATTTTCGGTAACTCAGGGTATCCTTTATGTACTAAGGATGGCTCTCCGCCAAGGATAACTTTATGGTATATCTCATCGTCGATTTCAAGTGTTTCTGTTGTATACTCATGAATGCTATAACTGATGATTGTGGACTCCTGAGATTGATCTATGGTTATAGTCAGCGGGTCAGCATCTCTTGTTGTATGTGGGTTTACCTCAGTGTTTTCAAGAGTACTCTCTTGGGATACACTATCCGGCACTATAGTTACGGAGCTATTTGTTATTTCTTTTTGATTTGTGAAACCCCCTTGCAAAACTGGAAAAGCAGTTGTCATCAAAAACAAAGAGATCATAAATACTATTGTACGGCTGCCTTTATTTTTTAGGTTAAAATAGTTTTTTTTCATGTAGTTTTACCCCCACGTTATACGTTTCAGGTCACTCCCCCTGTTATATACTTGGAGCACTATGTAGTTATCACATTTCTTCTTATAACCATTTTCATGGTATATATGAATAATAAAATAGAAAGAAAAATAGGTTTTTTCAATGAGTATATTGTTAATCACAGCAGTTTGACACTGGCGGGGGTCCATTTGAGAAAATGTAATTTATGAGATGCACAGCATCGCTTACATTGATTTGACTATCTCCATTTGCGTCGGCGCTGCATACTGGATGTGGCTCTGGACTGCCGGGGGTAAACACATAATTGATGATAAACACAGCATCGCTTACATTGATAATTCCATCGGTGTTAACATCGCCACATAGTACGGGTACTTCTTCCATTATTATTGTTGCTCCAGTGTAGTCATTTGAGGTGTCTTGGTCATCAGGGAGTAATGTAGTTATTGTTGCGCCATATGCGCCTGCAGTGGCATGCCATGGTGGGTTAAATTCGACTACAGCGGTAGAATATGCTTCAACCTCCACTGTTGCTTCACAGGTGTAGACGATGTCACCGGGGTCTCGAGGGTTTTCTGAAATCAGTAATACGTCGTCGATGTACCAGTAATCGATATAAAAATAATAGCCTTCGTATTCGAATCTTACCTGGGTTGCGGGTCCTGAGTCAAAACCGATGTCTATGGTGACATATTCCGGTCCGACATTATTGTAAATAGGGTTAGACCATGGGGTTACATCAGTCCAGGTATCTGTAGTTTCAGCTCGGGTGTATACTCTACAATAAATGGGATCGTCACTGTTTTCATAATCATCGATCCAATGGTTGAATCGCAGTTGAAGTTGTGCGGCACCGACGGTATCTACGGGTGGTGTCTCTATGTACGAGTAGTCACCATTGATGGAATTCCAATGGAGCCGCATTTCGGGTGCGGTACCACCAGCTCTATTGTTTTGATATGTCTGCCATTCATTTGCATCTGGTTCTTCGACAGTCCAACCTGCTGGTGGGACGCCTCCAGAAAAATTTTCTGATAAGAACGTTCCGAAAATCCCTTCAACAATTGAACAATTTACTAGGACATTGGTTTGATCTATGCTCCCAAAATTTTCTATGACCGCACTAATCGTGTGTACACCTGCCGGTAGTGGTTCTAACGGATAATTTAAGCCTATGGGACCCACATTGTTTTCATATACAACATTAAGCACAACGGGGATGATAACCGTGGCTTCATCAAGATCATTAGTTGTTAATACAACAGATGCCTCGTAGATTCCTTCTGCTAAACCATTTGTATCAAATACGACATCAAGAGTTTGCTCCATTCCAACCGGGACGAAAAGTGTTTCTGGTGTAACAGACAGCCAGCTAGGGTTATCTAGAAAGGAGACGTCTCCGGTTAACTGCGCTTCAGCATATTGTTCATTCCCTACTATTATGCTTTCGGTATGTATTACGCCTTCATTGAGATTAATGGAATACTCTGTTGGTGACACCCAAATGTCGGGCACAGGGATTACTTCAACTTCTTTAGACATAGCATTGTTTAGGATATAGTTTTCTCCAGGTATGGGTACTACCTCTACATTAACATTATGAAAACCAAAATCAGGGAACCAATCAAAGCTAACTTGATGTGATTCACCGAGATCAAGAGAGTTAATGAATTCAACATCCTCTGTTGTGCCATCAATGACAAAATTGACAGTTATCGCACTTTCGTTATTTAATCCACAGTTAAGCACATTGGCAGTAATTGTAACTGATTGATTATGTGGCAATATATCTTCTACGTCTAAATCTAGCACACCAATATCATGATCATCAGCAGGTTGTTTAATTCGCTGCGCTGGATCACCGAAGAGCAGGCAGCTTTCGATAACGCCTCGCCAGGTTTGATCATAATAATCCCATCCTATCGTCGGGGCCATAGTATCTTTTGACCATGCCTGGGCTCGCCCCATCTGCCAGTTGTCTCTGTCATTTGAATTGTTGGTGATGTCAAACAAGTAATCCCAGAAACTTTTTTGTTGCACTGCGCTACTTGAGTTAGTGGTATAATAATTACCCCAACCGTACCCAGTATTGTACACACATGCAAACGCAAGCTCGGTATCTGAATGAAACAACATGGAATGCAATACTCCATCTCCTGCAGCGCTCATGTCACCGCAGTGGCAGCCGTAATCATGTAGGAAGAATGGTTTTGTGTTGTGATACTGTGATTCCCAGTTATAATCATACACATCCATCGACATATATTCATTTGCATGAGCTATCGCACTAATCAGCGTTACCTGATCATTGTTAATCGCGCTTTTTAACCCATTGATCGCTGAGTATTCCGAGCCACCTGACCACCCAGGGTTAGGTGATTCTGCTGTCCATTTCACAGAAAGATCATACGGTACTGCAGGGTTATTATTATTCCAGGTTTCAAACCCATATTGAAACCCAAGCCAGGTTGGATATGGTCCGCTATCTCCAGGGTAGGGTCCAAGGTAATTAGCTAACCCTTTGATTGCACTATAATCAATAAAATCATCACCCTGTGCGCTCCAGCTGGTATCTCCACCATAAAAACCTGCATTATTTAGATACTCGGGGTCATAGGCATCCGCGTAATAGAAACTTTTTGTCATCCAGTTCGAAAGATCAAGGCCTGTGTCACAGGGGAGAGAACCAATGAATAACTCGGAGTATAAATCAAACCCAGCGTCATTACTTTCTCCCCATTGATAATCAGAATCAGCATTAAAATTGTTATCTAGATTCGACCAATAAAGATCAGATTCGACATTCTCTTGGTATTCCCCAAGACCATAATGTAACAGTCTGCGAGGTATTCCGGCAACTCCTTCATGATCCCCAGCTATCAGAATATATTGCGTACCCCAATCCTGGTATGCATCCTTACAAAATTCACGAATCTTAGCGGCAGTATCATTAAACAAACTTGTGGGATTCCAATAATCTGAACATGTTATAATATTTTCAACAGATACTTTAGATGTTGATAATCCCTCAGCTTCTTTTCGACTGATAAAATCATCCCAAGTATATGCGGTACCTGAAAAATTCATCAACGATTCTCTGGTAATGATAACATAGTCATACTCGTCACTTGAATCACAGAGACCACCAGAATAGCCGATATCACCTAATGGCAGAGTATTATACCTCTTCGTACCATCTGGGTTACACACTAAACTCTCTACCCAAACTCTATCATCGGCTCTGTTACGATAGAATTGATTAATATAATCAGTGTTTTCCATTTCTATTTCCACGGTTAATTCAGAATAATAAGAGAGCTTTCCATCAGATGGAATATACTCAATAGGGTTAAGCGAAATATCACATATCGTATAACCACGACAATACCCAATATGAAAATCCTCATATCTTTTCTTGGGAAACACCTCAGATGAATCATAAACCTGCGAATCAATCCTAATTTCAAAAGACTCTTTCTTCAAGCCTAAAGGCATTGAACTCTGATACGGCAAAATAGGAGTATCAATAAGATCAAAATCCTTAGCATCTATATCATGGGACTGACCAGATACATCCAACGAGATAACCTTTTTCATAGGAGGTAGTAATATTTTCGCGAAACTCACGGGTAAAAATGGCTGACCGACACCTCTTCCGACATTCATCACACCCGGCATACTTATTTTAGTAAATTCATGCGAAGGCAAAATAACATGATCTAACACTGGTTCACTAAATTGAAAAGTATAACTGAGTACGTCCAGTTGTTCCTTTTGTACCCCTAGCGCATCATTGTTTTCATAAAAAGATACCTGCTGATTTTCATTAACTATTATTCTATTTGACACGCCGATTGTTGCAGAGATTGATGTGAATATCAATACCGTGCATATCATTAAGCAAATGCCTTTTCCACTTTTTTTACTATCTGTAAAAATTTTATCTCTCATTTGGTGTACCCCCTGTAATCATATAATTTAGTTTGCCTCCCCTTAAAGCAAACCACAACCATGACTTCTTATTGACAATGCTTTTATAACGCTTTCCCCGAAAATACCATTTAGAGATAATTTACATTTTTTGAACAACCATAGGGTTTTAAAGAAAAATATGATACAGTATATGACGAAGGGATACTATGAAGACAACTCATACTTTAGATGAAATCCGAACAAAAGCGCATAGTATTAATTGTGAATTGACAGAGGAGGGTTTTTCCCCGAGGGAAATTGAGATTGTTGGCTATTATCTTAAGCGAATTGCAGCAAGTTATTTGAGTTATTTTACTCATCGTGAATATGATCGCACCCTTGATCCTGATATTTCTGATGAGGAAAGTAAAGAGGAATATACCTACCTATCCTAATCGTGTTAAATTTCTTTTTGGTAATAATTGTACCATAAATCCTTTATAAGTAGAAAGCAACCAATGCATGACGAAACATGAGAGTTATTGGTTTGCTATCCACACAAAAAGAAGCTAACGAAATTAAATATATCGCCAATGTGTGTTCTGTTGAAAATCGTATTCGTTTTATTGTGCATATACAAAAAATAAAGCGGTTATTAGATAATCAAAATGAATAAAATCACTATGTCTTTTTTCGATAACTTAATGAGTTTGCAGGTACTTTAAGCACCATAGTATAGTACCAATAATGTGAGACTGTTGATATAAATGGCAATCGTGATAGTTTCTTCTTTTGAGGATCCTGCTGGAACGAATATTACCTCCCAACTACAAAAACTTTCATCTTGGCACACGATAGATTCATTTAACAATCAGCCGGTTTATGCATCCGATGAGTTTTCACAGGTATTGTTGACGTTTATTGATGATCGAACAATTTTCCATGAGCATCTTGATAAAGAGTTACAAAGCGCTCTTAGGATATCTATTGATACATTGGTTATCGCTTCAAGGCATACTAGTAAAAAGGGCATCCCAACGCTTACAGTGCATCCTATTGGGAATTATGGCAACGCTGATTTTGGCGGGCGATCGCACACGTTAGTTCCTGCTGCACCAGTCATAATGACTTCGTTACTGCGTAATATTAAAACTAACACTCGAAATAGCAATCTCGATCATCAGGTTTGTTTCGAGGTAACACATCATGGCCCACTCGTAAGTGTACCAACAGTGTATATAGAAATAGGAAGTACTGAGGTAGAATGGAAGAGATTTAAACCCGCGGAGGTCATCGCCCAATCAATTTTGGATTTTTTTATAGCTCAGAAAAATGGAAGAAACTTGCAGAACCATAATCACGTGTTAATTGGTATAGGTGGGGGCCATTATGCACCTCGGTTTTCTGATGTTGCCTTTCAGAAAAAGGTGGTTTTTGGTCATATGATTCCATCGTACCAAGTGAATGCAGGGAATATCTTGGAAGATATCCTTGAAAAGACTGTTCAGTCGACTCCAAGGGTGTCGGGCGTGTATTTCCATAAAAAAGCGTTACGTAAATCATGGATACATACGGTGTCCTCATGGTTTACTGATAAAGGGATTGCCATAGTATCAAGTAAAGATTTACCTGATTTATGAATGAAGGTTTTTAGTGGCCAGTAGATGTGCTTGTCGTAAGGGTTCAGGTTGTTTATATGTACAGAGGTTCTTAACGATAGTATTTGCGGTTGAAAAAGAGATGTTGTTTCCTGGTGAGATGTAAATGGGCTTTGTTGCGCGAGGTGAACTATGTAGAAGGGTCCCCCGTAGTTCATTTTGATAATATATTTTGTTGTCTTGAGGCTTCCCAATAAGTAGATTTTTGGCAACACCTATCGTTGGTATTTGCGTTGTTGCTCCTACGTGTGCGGCTAATCCAAGTTTATATGGGTGAAGGATGCCATTGCCATCCAGTAGTAATACTGAGGGTTTTGTTTGTATTTTCTTTAAAAGAATGGTGATAAAGGGGAGTTCCCGGAAGGTTAGATATGTGGGGATATATGGGAAGGTGCTGCAGTGAAATATGAGATGTTTCTCGATGATTTCTTTGGTACGATAGTTGAGTGCGATGTATGCGCCACAGGCTTTTTCAAAAGCGTTTTTCGGGTATGCGACATCTATTCCTGCAACTATGTTGATATTGGTGAATGTGTCTTGGAGTGTAATTTTTTTTGATAGTTGTATTTGTTTCTCACGAAGTTTTTTAAGGGGATAGGTGGTGGTAAAATCATCAAAAAATACTTGTTGAAAGTCATCGATGTAGCCGTTGGTCACGGTGATGTTGTCTTGCTGTAAACGTCTGATTTTATCTTGTATCCCTCGTCCGAATCCTCCGAGTCGTCCATCGGAGTGTACTATTTTGTAGCAGGGCATGGTATCTGCGTTGGGGTTTTGGTTCATCATGTACCCCACGGCTCTTGATGCGCGTATGTCTCCTAGGGCTTTAGCTACTGCACCGTATGAGGATATTTTCCCGGGTGGGATTTGACGGACGAGATCGTAGGTGTATTCGAAAAGGTTCATAAAGGTGCATTATCTACGGCTTGTTTAACTTTGCTTATCTGCATCTTTTTTTTTGATGTAGGTTTGGAGAATAGAGTTATGAATTACGTTAAATTCTTGGGGACAGCTGGAGCGCGCTTTGTGGTATCAAGGCAGCTGAGAGCATCTGGGGGTATCTGGCTTAATCTTGATGATACGAATGTGTTGATAGACCCAGGTCCGGGATCACTTGTTCGCTGTCTTAAGAGTCGGCCACGGTTAAATCCAATGGGTCTTCATGGGATCATTCTTACACATCGGCATCTTGATCATTCAAATGATATTAATGTTATGATTGAGGCTATGACCAATGGTGGGTTCAAACCGGGGGGTGTTGTTTTTGCACCAGGTGATGCACTTGAGGATGATCCAGTTATTTTGAAATATGTTCGTTCCCATGTTGATGACATACAGGTATTGAAAGAGAAAGGATCGTACACTCTTGGCAACATCAAATTTACGACACCAGTGAGACACCAGCATGGTGTGGAGACGTATGGTTTAGAGTTGCAGAGTAGCACCTGCAATGTATCATTGATTGCGGATACAAAATATTTCAAAGACCTTGAAACCTATTATCATGGTGATGTGGTTATTATAAATGTAGTCTTGGTGGAAAGCAAGGATCATATTATGCATCTTTCTCTTGATGATGTAGAACGTATCATTACATACATCAAACCGCAGGTTTGTGTGTTAACACATTTTGGTATGGGTGTGATAAAGGCCAAACCTTGGGAGATTGCGAGAGAGATAGCAGATACAACGGGTGTTTCAGTGATTGCCGCACGTGATGGCATGATGATCAATTTAGACGAGTTGGTCAAATGAATGGTTTTTAGGTTTTAAGGATATACTGTATGTGAGTATTGAAGGTAAAACTAGGTTTTTTAACACATTACACTATGTGATTGAGTGAGACGGGTACGTGGCAATCAATGTTAAAACACTATCATGCTATTCTTGAGGAGCATGCACTACCACGGTATGTGCTGTCGAAGTATGTGCCTGTGGATTACTCTGGCTCTGAATCTGTTTCGGGTTTATGGGAACTTCATAAAAAGGCTTTTGGTGGGTACAAGGTTGAAGATGTTTGTCCAGATCAGTCGCTATTGGATTTAAAAAGGGAGCTTGCGCAGCATATTTTTTCGTCTTGTGTTTTTTGTGAGCATCGATGTCAAATAGATCGAAATCAACAGGCTGGGGCATGTGGCGTACAAAAAGCTCGTATTGCCTCTGAATTTTTACATATGGGCGAGGAACCGTTTTTGATTCCTTCGTATACTGTTTTTTTCTCAGGGTGTACGTTTCAGTGTGTGTTTTGTCAGAATTGGGATATTAGTCAGCAGCTGTGTGGACTGGAGGTTGCGCCAGATAAGTTAGCTGAGTTGATTACAGTGAGGACGCGTGAGGGTGCGCGGAATGTGAACTGGGTTGGGGGTGATCCTACATCCAATCTTTTGTATATTCTTGTAGTTTTAAATTCATGTACTAGTGATATCCCTCAGGTGTGGAATTCAAATATGTATTGTTCTGAGGAAACTATGCGATTGTTAGATGGTGTGATTGATGTCTTTTTAACTGATTTTAAATATGGGAATAATGGGTGTGCGCAACGATTGTCAAAAGTACCTAATTATTGGGAGGTGGTTACCAGGAATCATCGGTTGGCAGGTGAGCAAGCAGAGGTGGTGATACGTCATCTGGTGTTACCGGGGCATGTTGAGTGTTGTTCAAAACCGGTTATGAGATGGATTGCTGAATTTTTGCCTGAAGCCGTGGTGAATGTGATGGGTCAGTATCATCCTGCGTATCAGGCTCAGCGTTATGACGAGCTTGCATTTCCGGTTGATCAACGAGAGGTTGAGCAGGTAAAAGAGTATGCACAGCAGCGGGGGTTGTTTCTTGTTTAATATAATCGTCTGTTGTATGTGAAGTACATGATGATGCCGATTGCAAGGATGATGACAACAATCAGGGCTAGGATCCCGTGAGAAAAGGCATTCTGGTTGATGATAGTAATCGTGGTAGTGGCCGTGGTGTAGCCTGTTTTTACGGTTCGTATCGTATAGGTTTCATCCCAGTTTACCTCTGATGCAGTAAATGAGACGATGCCGATGGCATTGGTTTTTTTGGTGGTGTCTCTGAAGGTGACATCTGCGTTGGCGATGGGTGTGTTGTCGATGGAGCGGATGGTGACGTTGAATAGCTGGTTTTCTTGGATGCGTGGTGGTGCATGAATGTAGAGTTGTTTTTGTGTGTGGTTTGCAGTGGTGGTATCAAGTATTTTTATAGATGCCGTAGTAGGTCTATATCCTTCTTTGTGAATTTGGATCTGGTAGTGTTTGTCAAAGGTTACCTCTGGTGCTGTGAATACTGTTGCACCATTGTCATTTGTTTGTTGTGTGTGATGGTTGAAGGTCACTTGAGCGGTAGGTATTGGATAGAAAGTATCATCGTGGATGAGTATGGAGAATTCCTCGTTTTCGTAGACGGTTCGTTCGTAGGTGGGGTATAGGTTGTTTGGGCTCTGTGCTCGTATGGTGAGTGTTTCTTCTGCGTAGTTATAGCCATGTTTTTGCGCGTAAAAATAGCATTCACGATCAATGGGCGTGTACGGTGCGTTGGTGGTGAGTATTCCTGCAGTGTCGGTGGTTGAGAGTAGGGCATCCTGGTATTGGATGCGTGCATCAGGGATTGGTTGGTTTGAACTATCGGTGACCATGAACGTGATGGGCGCTCCTTGTGTTACCTCGGTTGGTGTGATGGTTAATACAAGGTTTTCTGATGCAGAGTTGTTGATTAGGGTTATTGTGTGTGTGGTGGTGCCGGTGAAGGTTTGGTACCTGTTTTTGGTGAATATGAGGTAACAGCTGTTGGTTTCGGTTAGGGCGGGGGTTGAAATGGTTGCAGTGCCTGTGGCGTCTGTTGTGTATTCTTGTATTTTTGAATCATTGTAGTAGAGTTCTATGAGAACATTTGGGATGCCGGTGGTGATTCCTTGGACCATTATGTCGATGTTTTCTTGGTTTGGTGGGAGGATTGAAGGGGCGATTAATTCCATGAGTTGTGTCCCTTGTCCTGCTTCATAGATCTGTAGAACGCTTGTGTTGGTGAGGTATCCGGTTTTGTTTACGCGTATGCCATAGTTGGTGGTTATGAGTACATCTGGTGCGGTGATGATTGCCTGGCCTGTAGTATTTGTATGATAGGTTATTGTGTTGAAAAGTAGGGTTGCATCGCTGATTGGGTGTAGTCCGTCGGTTACGGTAACTGTAAATGAACTGTTCTCAAGAATGGGTTCTGAGGGGGGCTGAAGTTGAAGGAGACTGGTGGTATTTTTTACAAAAATGGTATGCGTTGCTTGCTCTCCGTTTGGCAGAGATGCAGTTACGGTGTAGAATCTTCCTTGCGCTGGGACAGTAGGCATAGTAAAAGTTATTCGGCCTGTGGAGATGTTCGAGTACACTGGCGTTGTCTGCCCCTGGAGAAGTACACGTGCTTGCACGGGGGTATTATCATATGTTATTGTGAAGGTGACACTATCATTTTGGTATGCTTCAATAGGGCCATCGATATGGAACTTTGATATAGAACCTGTGGCAGCAGTACTTACCATAAGTAAAAGTAGTAGCAGTGTTAGAAACCCTTTCATTAGAACGCTTGATCGTTTGTGAAGCACTGTTAATCCCTCCTCATAGGTACACAGTGTGTGACTGTAGTATATGGGAGATAACGCTGTCGATATTTAACTTTTTGTCGCTGGTGATACCTAAATGTTATTAAAACTTTCATTGCTTACCCTTTTTTATCTGGGGTGAATCCTGGTTGAACTGGCGGTATATTGACACGGGTTGTGCGGATCCCTGGTATGTGACCGCAGCCGATGAAGCACTTGCAGTAGCCCGGCAGCAAAATCGTATCCCTAACACGATACATTTGTATCAACGAGCGCCCTCAGCAGTCTCGATGGGCTGTTCGCAGTCCATAAATGATATTAATGCAGATTACTGTCAGCATCATAACATCCCGCTTATACGTCGAAGTTCAGGTGGCGGATCGATTTATACAGACCGCGGCTGTTTAATTTATAGTCTTGTTTTTAACCCTCTTGACCAGGGGTTATCTACACCGCAGATAGTCTTTGATCGTGTATGCGGATGGCTTGTTAACGCTTTGAAATCATTACATATTACCACGACGCATAAACCTCCAAATGATATTCTTCTTAACGCCAAAAAGATCTCAGGATCCGCGCAACGACGTAAACCGCCCATAACACTCATCCATGGCACCCTGCTTGTAAACACGGACTTATCCGTGATGGAAAAGGTTCTCCCGCACTCTGTTACACCGGTCACGACACTGTACAAAGAAATACCAACTGATTCCCCTTCTTTTGATCAGCTTAAAAACGCATTAATTAGCACCAGTGAACACTCTTTTAATATGCATGTTTGCCCAGGTGCGTTTACCCCGTATGAACAGCAATTAATTAACAAATTACTTGATACTCGTTACCATTGTAATGAATGGACTACCAAGAGATGATATACACCATGAATATCCATGTGACAAAAATCAATGCGTTTGCCCCTTCTTTTTCTGGGGGCAACCCGGCAGGTGTCGTAATTCATCCACCTGAGCATTTACGTGATGAGCAGATGAAACGGATTTGTCAACAATTATCTGTATCAGAGACTGCTTTTGTGTTTCCAAGTGATAAAGCAGATTATACACTACGCTTTTTTTCTCCTGAAACAGAAGTTGCTCTCTGCGGTCATGCGACTATTGCTGCGTTTCATAAGATAGCCTGGAGTCAAATGCAACCTAGTGAATCATCCGTTACTCTCACTCAGCAGACTAACGCAGGGATTTTACCCGTTCACCTATACTTTTCTGATGGCAAATGTACACGGGTGATGATGACTCAGGCAACCCCACAAGTAGAACAGCTATCCTTGGATTATGACGTGATTGCAACAGCACTGGGCGTAACTAGTGATCAGATTGATACCTCCCTTCCGCCGCAGCGTGTATCCACCGGGTTATTCACGTTG
This sequence comes from uncultured Thermoplasmatales archaeon, assembly GCA_964601295.1. Taxonomy (GTDB): domain Archaea; phylum Thermoplasmatota; class E2; order DHVEG-1; family DHVEG-1; genus CAZRMY01. The sequence continues at coordinate 33,746 of CAZRMY010000004.1, forward strand.
CCCGTGTGCATATCCTCCTTGCAGGTATTACGCAGGATCACCCCGGATTATCAACTTGTAAAAAAGATATGTAACCAGCAGGGTGTTGGAAGCATGCATGTGTTTTCATTTGAAACAATTGAAACAGACTCAGTGTATCATGCTCGTAATTTCGCTCCAGTTTATGGAATAAATGAAGACCCAGTAACTGGTACGGCAAATGGTGCTACCTGTTGGTATCTTCGTGTAAATAACATTATCACCGGTTCCAATTTTATGTGTGAGCAGGGAGATGTTCTTAATCGTTCAGGGCGCGTATTGGTAGCTATCAACGATAATCACGTTAAGGTTGGTGGTCAGGCAAAACAAGTGGCAGAATATGATATAGAGGTGGATTGATAGTGTTATCAAATCAAGAAAAAGATGTTCTCTCTCATGCGATTTGCCCGTTGAATCTAGATCCTGAGGTGTTAGGGCAGTTCAAACTTCCTAAGGATATTAGTATTTATGATAGTACATTACGTGATGGGGAGCAGATGCCGGGGGTGTCTTTCACTGATGAACAGAAACTTTGTATCGCCCGTAAACTCGATGAAATAGGTATCCCTGAAATCGAGGCGGGTTTCCCCGTTGTTTCAAAAAACGAGCTTAAAGCCGTACAGGCTATTTCACGTGAGGGTTTGGATGCTCGTATTCTGGTATTATCACGGTTACGTAAGCTGGATATTGATGCAGCTATAGATTCTGAGGCGGATGTGATTTTGTTGTTTATCGCTTCGTCACCATTACATCTGCAGTATAAACTGCATATAACCCCTGCTGAGTTGAAACAACGGGTGATTGAGTCTATTGATTATGCGCAGGATCATGGGGTAACAGTGAGTTTTAGTACTGAGGATAGCACGCGTACGCCGTTATCGTTTTTAGAGGAGCTTGTGTGTCTTGCAGCTAAGCAGGGGGTGCAGCGTATTGGGTTTACTGACACGGTAGGTTGTGCAACGCCGCAGGCGATCCAGTTTTTGTATAATCGTATGTCGCAGTTGGTGTCTCTTCCTTTTTCAGCGCATTTACATAATGATTTTGGGCTTGCATTGGTTAATGCGCTTACTGCGTTGAATGCAGGTGCACGATATGTGTGCACCACGGTGAATGGATGGGGTGAGCGTGCCGGGAATGTACCCTTGGAACAACTGGTGATGGCAATTCAGACGTTGTATGGCCGTGATCTTGGGATTGATACCACTGGTTTTTCTGCGTTATCCCAGATGGTCGCTGATTTTTCTGGTCTCCCTGGCCCCCGGTTGCAGCCTTTTGTCGGCTCGCAGGTGTTTACGCATGAGTCAGGTATCCATGTTGCGGCTATGCTGGAGAACCCCCGAACTTATGAGGCAGTATCGCCAGCTCTGGTGGGTAACACACGGCATTTAGTCATCGGAAAGCATACGGGTCGTCATATTATTAAATGGAAGTTGCAGCAGCAGGGCATTGAGGTCTCCACGGGTATGCTTGATAGAATTATTACTGAGGTTAAGAGCAGGGGCGAGCGTAATGGTGCTCTCTCTGATGAGGAGTTGTCAAGTATTGCGTTAACGGTTAAACAAGGCGGTAGATTATGAGTAAGGTGTTTCGTGCGTATTATGTCTGGCCAAAGTTCCCATCAGTGTCTATGTCTGGGAATGCATGTATGCTGTCTTGTAAACATTGTAACCATACCTATTTAGCTGATATGCAGCAGCTTACTAAACCTGCTGATCTATTTGCGGCAGCGCGTCGTTTTGCTTCGGAGGGTGCGATTGGTTTGTTGTTAAGTGGTGGTTGTGATGATCACGGTGAAATGCTTAATCTTCGTCGGTTACTGCCAACGATTCGAAAGATTAAAGATGAGACTGAGTTGGTTATTAAATTGCATACCGGACTTGTAGATCGCACGCTGGCTGAAGAGATTGTGTCTGCAGGAGTTGATATTGCTTCAACAGAAGTTGTGGGCGATAATGAGACAATACAGGATATCTTTGATTTTTCTGCATCTGTTGAATCATACCGGAACACCTTGGTATATCTGGAAGACGCCGGGATGCCATTTATTGTTCCTCATGTTTGCATTGGGTTGCGATATGGGAAAGTACGTGGTGAAAGAACGGCGTTACAGATAATTCATAACTCATGTGACCCTGAGTTGTTAGTGATGATTGTATTTCGTCCAACTAAGGGAACGGCATTAGAAAATACACCGCCTCCGGCATCGCAAAGTGTCGCCAAAGTTATCGGTATGGCAAAAAATATGTTTCCAGATAAAGAAATCTCTCTTGGTTGTATACGCCCGCGTAATCAACATCGGCAGGAAATTGAATCTGCTGCGCTGAACGCTGGAGTCAGTCGCATGGAAATACCTTCTAAAAAGACCCTTCAGCTTGCTCAATCAATGGGGTATACCATTAAACATGTTGATGGATGCTGCGCGCTACCGCAATCGCTTGAACCTTAATCTGCGGACGTTTAACAATGTGGTTATACGCCCATAGTTACACGTAATAAATCCCGCAGTCCAGGTGAAAAACCTAGTATAAGGATACCGATTTTCAGCAGGTTAACCAATCGTTGATTCCCCTGTAATTCTTTTTTGTACAATATATCAAACACGTAAATTATGACAATGATAAGAAGGAATTTGACAATAGGAAATAATGGTCCCCAGATGTTCAGAAGCAGTTCTGATGCAGGGTGTTTCTCCGCGTAGGATAATCCCATGTTAAATGGATCTTTAATGCTTATGTAACTGGCTAAACCGTCGATAAGATGACCAAACAGCATTGCAAGGTTTAGTGGGTTACCATATGGTTTGAGCTTCTCAGAATCGGATACTTTTTGGGATATACTGTAGACGACTGCTATAATTGCACTGGTGATACCAATAACGATAAGAAACACATCGAATCTGACACCGGTGCTGATATTCCATTGATCACCAAGAATCCACTGAGCGATTAACCAAAAGCTAGGAATGAGGAAGATAAATCCTCCAAGAAAAACCGTTTTATTAATCGTAAGATGGTGAACGTGTTTTTTACGTTCAAAATAGTATCCAAGCAGTACAAAGAACAGTGCATATACGGCGATTTGCAGGTAGATTAACGGTGAAATAAACCAGTACACCACAGGTGCGGTGAAATACCCGGTGTCCTCAAGGGTTCGTCCGACGGGTCCAAAAATAATGTAAGGGAGTAGTGCCAGAGCAAATTGCCAGTTAATCTGGATGTCAAGTTTTTTGAAAAGCTGATAAATACCGTAAAGTGCGCCAATGAGTAGAACACCGTAGCTGATCTCTGAGATAAGCGTGTATCCCTCTTGGGCGACTACACCGTTGTGTATTGCCGTTTGAGTACCCGGGGTTGCATCAGCGACGACTGGCCCCCAGTAGTATTTCCATATCCATTGGTCGTAGAACAAGGTGGGCAGCAGTACACAGCCTAGTGCGATGATACTAATGATGGCTGCGATGAGCCCTACGAAGATGGCGGTCCTGTGTTGATGGTAGAAAGCTAGTATTTTTTTCATATGTAAAAGCTGAAAGAAAAATATAATATATAATATCCGTGGTTTACCGGTGTGGATTAAACAATGGAACGATTTACCAAATATAAAACCATGGTGTTTCCACGAGAGGTCATCGTGGGTCATAATACTACTGAACAAATTAAAGGTCTCTGTAACAGAATTACGATCGGGAAACGCATTCTCATTGTTGTTGATAAAAACACGCGGAAGATCTCAGGTAATAAAGTCGCTAAACTTCTGTCAAGTTCAGGCTATGAAGTCAACATGGAAACAATTTCTACGCCGATAGTCCGTAAGGATCGCTATGTCGCGTGGCCGACGATGAAAGATGTGAATCATCTTATTCAAATAGAGAAGAAAACGAATGCTGATTTATTCATCGGTGTTGGTGGCGGTTCAGTAATTGATGTTACGAAATTGGCTTCTGCGGAGTTGTCAAAACCGTTTATTAGTGTGCCCACATCTGCTGCGCATGATGGGATTGCATCTCCTCGTGCATCGGTGAAAGAAAAAAAGGGTTCTATTTCTAAAACCGCGCGACCGCCGATTGCTGTTTTAGCGGATACTTCAATAATATCAAAGGCGCCGTATCGTATGCTTGCTTCAGGGTGCGCAGATGTTATTTCTAATTTATCAGCGGTGAAAGACTGGGAGCTTGCACATCGGCTTAAAAATGAGGAGTTCAGCACGTTTGCTGCGTCGTTGTCAACCACCGCATCGCAATTGTTGATTAACGAAGCAGAGGATATCAGATCAGGGTTAGAAGAAGCAGTATGGCAGGCGGTTAAATGCATGATTGTCTCAGGTGTTGCCATGAGTGTGGCAGGTAACACGCGTCCGGCATCAGGTGCAGAGCATATGTTTTCCCACATGCTTGATCGTATCGCCCCGGGTCGAGCGATGCATGGCGAGCAATGTGGGGTTGGTGCACTTATGATGATGTATCTGCATGGGGAGGACTGGGAGGAGGTCCGTGATGCTCTGGAGGGTGTTGGTGCTCCTACGACTTCTAAAGAACTTGGTGTTCCCAAGAAATCAATTGTGCAGGCGTTAATGCAAGCTCAGGAGATACGACCTGAGCGATATACGATTTTAGGTGAAAATGGGCTAACAAAAGATGCTGCAAAAAAACTAGCTAAAATAACTGGGGTAATCTAACTATGGCAATGGTGACCCTCATCGGTGTAAATCTGGCAGAAACCGGTGTACAATTCCGTTATATTGGTCCAAATACTGAGTGTCGTAACTGTCGGCTGAAAACAGTCTGTTTTAACTTGAAACCAGGGCGGCTTTATGAGATTACCGCGGTTCGTGACAAAGAACATACTTGTGGGGTACATGAAGACCATGTGGTAGTCGTTGAGGTTACAGAACTTCCGCTGGTGTTATTGCTTGAGAAATCAGCTACAGTGGGTTCATCAGTGAAAATTAATCGAGCGCGATGCCGGCAGCTTGATTGCGAACATTATTCCGAGTGTATGAACCCAGGTGTTAAACCTGAGAAAACATACACGGTACAAAAACTACTTGGTGAGGTATCCTGCCCAAAGGGTAAAACATTATATAAAGTTGAACTCTCCGAATAAGCCCTTGGTATTTTTTGCGGGGTGGTTAGTCATGGCAGACTATCTGATAGATGAGCCCGTTTTCTTGTGGTGATTCAGATATGCTGCCTGTTGGATCTTGTATGATTGTATCCCAGTTGCTTGTGTTTGTCAGTGTTATATTGTTTGTGGTGTTGGTAATATAGGAAATCCCAATGCAGATAATGGAGGCTCCACTGGTGCCACAGTTCCACAGTTCTCCAATGATTCGCATCTGCTCAGCTGGTTTTTTGGAAGGGTCTATAGCACGATACGTGATGTATTTTGTTTGATGATTGTTTTCCAACTGGCGTTCGCCATGCTGCTGGCTGCTGATGTTTATTTCAAGGTAGTCATTTAAGGTTGTGAGGATTGTGGTGTTGGTGCGGTGAAACAGATCTTCTTCGTCCATGAGCATCCATGTTTTAATGGTGGTGATACTCAGCGAAGCAGGATAACTGCCGTGTGTCTCATAGGTTATTGTCTCCCATGTTTCCATACCATATGAGGTGGTGCCTGTTTCATGTAACGCTTTGTTTTCATACCATGTTGACGGCAATTGCACGGAGGGAATATAAGCGGGTTTATCAAGGCTGACGCAACCTGTAAAAAGAGATGCTAAAAGAATCAATATGCTAATAATTAGAAATGGTGTAGGTTTTTGTGTTAGTATTTTGTGTGTTGCTGATGGCACATCAGTTAGAAGAGTTATCCGCTACTTTAATGTATTGAAAAAAAGAGGAGTGGATATAGGTGGTTATAGTCCTGCTTCTTTTTTCAAAAGTTTAGCTTTATCTGTTTTTTCCCAGGTGAAATCAGGATCATTTCTGCCAAAATGACCGTATGCAGCGGTTTTTGTATATATCGGTCGAAGCAGATCCAGGGTTTCGATGATCTCACCAGGTGTTGTTGGGAAAAACTTGCGGATGAGATCTTCTATGTGCTCGATGGGTATTTTATTAGTTCCAAAGCAGTTTATGTTAATGGATACCGGTTCAGCGACACCAATAGCGTAGGCGAACTGGAGTTCACAATGGTCTGCGATGCCTGCGGCGACAATGTTTTTTGCAATGTATCGAGCGGCATATGCCGCACTTCGATCTACTTTAGTAGGATCTTTTCCGGAGAACGCGCCACCACCATGACGTCCAATGCCACCATACGTGTCAACGATGATTTTACGGCCGGTTAACCCTGCGTCTGCGTAGGGTCCTCCGCGGACAAACGCGCCAGTGGGATTCACATAGATTTTAGTGTCTTTATCTATCCATTCTTTGCAGATAGGTTGGATAACATGGGTGACAATATCTTTTTTTATTTTGTTATGTGATATACCGGGGTCATGTTGTGTAGATACCACTATGGCATCAGCCCGGAGAGGTTTTCCGTTGTTATCGTATTCGATGGTCACTTGTGATTTCCCATCTGGTCTGAGATATGAGATACTACCATTTTTACGGTTTTCACTAAGTTTTTTTGCAAGTTTATGTGCTAGGGCGATGGGTAGCGGCATGAGTTCTTTGGTTTCATTGCAGGCGTATCCGTACATCATCCCTTGGTCGCCGGCTCCTTGTTTTTTATGGAGGCCTTTTCCCGCGGTGACTCCTTGGGAGATATCAGGGCTTTGTTCTGTTATTTGTACCCACACCGAGCAGGTTTCCCATTCTATGCCATATTCTGATTTAGTGTATCCAATGTTTTTGATTACCTCGCGGGCGACAGTGGGGACATCAACATAGGCTTTGGTGGTCATTTCGCCGAAGACCATGATGCCACCGTTTTTTGTCCCGGTTTCTACTGCTACGCGTGAGGTGGGATCTTGGCGGAGTGCTTCGTCAAGGATAGCATCTGATATCATGTCGCATATTTTATCAGGGTGCCCCTCGGTTACTGATTCTGAGCTGATGAGTATTTTTCTTTTTGCCATAAGTATTTGTCACCTTCCACAGGGGATATGGTGTTTTTTTTGGTTGGGTAACGATAGGTGTTACTCCCCCAAATTATGAATGATTTTAGTGGAATTATTAAGTTCTTTATTAAAGTTTTTAAAAAAAGAGGGAGAAAAGTTGGATGGGCGGTAGGATAGTGTATTGTTTTTTTACCAGTCTTTTTTGCGTGTGGTCCAGAGGTCCTCGGTGAGGTTGTTGTATATGTCGTCTTCTGAGACGTTGCGTGGTTGGCGTTCGAGGAGTATGTTTTCTGATCGGCTGTTTTCGTCTTCTGAGTATTGAAGGATGATATCCTTTCTAAGACGCCAGTAATGTGTGCGCCATTCGCGTCCGTCGTAGAGGGTGGTTTCTTCTCGTTCCGTAGTAAGCATGCCTTCTTCTTCGAGTATGTAGAAGAGTTGGCGGTCTTCTGGGTCGAGGACGTTGTCGATGACGCGGTCGTCGAATCCGAAGATGTCCATGACAAATCCGGCGTCCCGTCGTGCTTCATCGAGGTCGATTCCTACGCGGTTTGCGATAGCTTGCGATAGGTCGTCAAGTGTGATAATGCTCATATGAATCCC
>CAZRMY010000004.1:41384-45794 GCA_964601295.1 uncultured Thermoplasmatales archaeon
CTCATAGTATGTGCATGTTATTATATATAAATGTTTTGTTTTTTTGGTTTTGGGGGTGGTTTTCTGTGCTGTTTTTTTAATATTATGCTATCATGAGACAGTACATTTAAATATATATTAAGGGTATAATATTAGTGTACTATGCGTGCTATGTTGAAATTACTTGTAATAATAGTTATCGGAGTCTTGGTTGTTTCATTAGGGTGTATTGGTTTTTCTTTGTTATCGGATTCAGATTCTGATGATTCATCTGATGATGGGGATAATGATGTGGAGGTTGATACTGATCCTCCAGTTTTTGATTTTGTTACGGGTGATACCACGGGTACTGCTGGGAAGATTACTACGATTTCTGTTGAGTTTGATGATAATGTTGGTGTTACTGAGGCGTGGTTGTATTATCAGTCTGAAGATGATGATTCGTGGAGTGTTTTATCTGTAGTGAATGGTACTGGTGATCTTTTGATTCCGAGTGATTCAGCGGATAACTGGTATTATTATGTTACCATTGATGATGCTGCGGGTAATGGTCCTGTTGGTATGCCTTCTGACGATGGGAGTAGTTTTTATGTGATTAATGTGTCATGGGATACGCAGAATCTTCAGCATACGGTGTTTATAGAAGAAGGCACAGGTACGTGGTGTGATAATTGTCCGCCGGTTTCTGAGATCTTGCATGAGTTGTATGAATCTGGTGAGTATGATTTTTATTATGTGAGTATGGTTGAGGATAAAAATTCGTTGGCTGAGCAGCGGTTGGAGGAAGATTATAATATTTGGGGGTATCCTTCGGTGTATATTGATGGAGGGTTTGAGGTGGTAGTTGGAGGTTCTGAGCCGAAGTCAACATATGTGGGATTGATTGAGAAGGCTTTGCAGCGTGATGTTCCTGCTATTTATGTGAATGTTACTGTAGCGTATAACGAATCACGTGATGAAATTGCCACCGCAGTGTTGGTGAGAAATTATGAAGAACAGCAGTTTACCGGGCGTTTGCGGGTGTATTTGACGGAACGTGTGTCATGGCCGGATTATCTTGGTGATCCCTATCATTTTGGGTATATTGATGATGTTACCATTGAGGATATTACTGTGTCTGATGATGATCAGATTGTTGTTGAAACGATTTATGAGGCTGGAGGGCGCGATGTTGATAATCTGATGGTTATCGCGGTGGTTTTTAATGATGAATCTGTGCGGAGGTATTCGAATCCTGCTCAGAATGAGCATCCGTTTGATGCGTATTTTGCTGATGCTGTAGATGGAGCGTTGATTGTTGAAGGTGGTAACCTTCCGCCGGCGGTTGGAATAACTAGTCCGAAGAATGGTCGGTTACATGTGTTTGGTCGTGATGTTTTTGCTACTCGACAGCTGAAAACGATATTGTTGGGGAGAACACTGATTTCTGCGCAGGCGTCAGATGATTCGCAGGTGGTAAAAGTAGCGTTTTATGTTGATGATGAACTGGTTGCAGAGTTTACTGAGGCGCCCTATGATTGGCGACTTACTGGTCCGTTGTTTGGTCCGCATACCCTCGAGGTGGTTGCGTATGATGATGCAGGTAAGGTGTCATCAGCTAGTCTAGAGGTTTCCACGGTTATTTTTCTGCCGTAACCTGGGTTGTATGTGGTGGTTTGTTTGTCATGGCGATGAGGTTTCGTGCAGCTGCGGTAAAAAACGGATAGAATCCATATGGTGCGAGGCGTGTCAACCGCTTAATGATTTCTAGTGGGTTGTAGAATGTGTTATAGAGTGTTTGGATGCCTGTTGTTAGCTGTGTTGGGCGTAACTGTTTGGGTTGGAATACCACGTTTTTCATGGTGTATTTCGCCCAGTTTTTGGTAAGTATTCTGTTTTCTTTCTCAAGTTTTCTGTAGAGTGGTGTACCGGGGAATGGTGTGAGTATGCAGAAATCTGCGGCGTCTATTTGAAGTTGTTTTAATGCGTGCATGGTGTCTGTGAATATTTTTGGGGTATCCGTGTCAAATCCAAATATGAAGCAGCCGATAACGAGCATGTGGTGGTTGTGGATGTTGGTGATTGCCTTTTTGTATTCAGTTGCTTTGTTGGTTTTTTTCTTTATAGCGGTAAGGGTTGTTTGTTTGATGGTTTCAAAGCCGATGAGCCATGCGATGCATCCTGCTTTTTGTGAGAGTTGTACTAATTCTGTGTCGTGGGCAAGGGTGTTTACGTTGCCGTTGCAGAAAAATTTTTTGTTTAGTGGGATCATTTTTTTGAACAGCTTTTTGGTGTAGGTGGGGTTGATAGTGAGTGAGGTATCATAGAACATAATGGTTTTGTGGGGGAGTGTTTTGAGTTCTGTGATGACATCGTCAACTGGGCGCATGTAGTAATAGCTGGGATGCGTCTCATGTGTTTCTGGGCAGAAGGTGCATTGGTGGGGGCAGCCACGGGTTGCCTGGATGGCGCCAGTTATGGTGAATCCTGGTAACTGTATGTTGGTTGCTGGAATGTGTGTGTTGTTTTCGGGTGTTATGGGCGGGTAGATTGGTTTGAGTTGGTGATGTTCGTAGTCGTTGAGGAGATGTAGCCAGTTTAGTTCGTTGGTGCCTACTAGTATGCTATCTGCGTGTTGTGCTGCTTCTTTTGGTGCTCCGGTGGGATGCCAGCCGCTTAGTACGACGGTGGTGTTGTGTTTTCTGAATGTGTCGGCGATTTTGTAGGCATGTGGTGCTGTGGAGGTGGTGCAGTTGATGTTGACAATATCATAGTTTTGGGTGTAATCTATGGTGTGGTATCGTTCGTTGATGAGTGTTGTTTGATGGTGTTTTGGGGTTATGGCGTAAAGGTGTCGGGCCTGTAAGGTGGGGAGGATGGAGAAGGTGGTCATCAGAAATGTTGGAAAGGCTTTCCGTTGATTGTTGTTTGTTGAGACGGTTTCGATAATAAGTATTTTCATAGGTGATGGTGGTTATCAGGGTAGGGTTTTTTATATTTTATATTCAGTTACCCGTTGATAAACAGTAGTTGATTTATTTGAGTGGCGTTTGGTATGCGTTCGATGTGTAATCCAGTGTTTCTTGGTCGTGTGCTGCGGATGTATCTGTCTGAGTTGGATCGATTACATCGTTTGTCACCGGAGAAATTGGCAGTGTTTCGTGATCAGTGTTTCAGATATGTTTGCTGCCAGGCGATGAAGACACCGGTGTATCGGAAGCTGTATGAGGGGCGCGGGGTTAACCTTGGTCTGGTGCAGGGTTTACCTGATATCAAGCGTGTGCCGTGTGTTGGTAAAGATGTTTTAAAGGATGCGTATCCTCAGGGTCTTATACCTGAGGGGGTAGATCGATCTGATTTGATTGAGGTGGCAACTTCTGGTACCACGGGTAAATCGTTGGCCTTGTATGTTGATTTGATTGAGGTGGTTCGAGGGTTGTTTGGGTATTTACGAATGGTTCATGAGTATGGGTTGTCATGGTGGCGTGATCGGTTGGCAATTATTGGTGATTTTGCGGCGCATACTGCGGAGAGCGGATATGTTAGTCGTGGGTTGCAGCCACAGCTGAGTATTCCTTGGTTGTTTCGTGGTATTCGCTGGTTGGATACAAATGATACACCGGTGCAGATCATGCGTAGTTTGGAGCGTTTTCAGCCGGATTTTATCGGCGGATATGTTGGTATGTTGGGTCATCTTGCGTTATTGAAGGAGGCAGGATATGGTAAGCAGGTGAATCCTAAGTGTATAGCGGCAACAGGTTCGGTGTTACATCCGTCTTTGAAAACGTTTATTGAGGATGTTTTTGACACGCATGTTTTTGAGGTGTATGGTGCAACTGAGTCTGGGCCGATTGCGTTTGAGTGTCCTTGTGGCCGGATGCATGTTTTATCTGATTATGTGCATTTAGAGGTGTTGCGTGAGGGGGAACCGGTTGAGCCTGGTGTCCCGGGCCATGTGGTGTTGACTAAGTTGTATACTGGTGGTACGCCAGTGGTGAGGTATACCGCAATCAATGATATTGTGGTGCCATTGTATGCGTCGTGTGAATGTGGGATGGCTGGTGAGGTGATTGATAGGGTGTTAGGTCGGGATGATTTGTGTGTGTATCTTCCAGGTGGCAGGGTGGTATTAGCTGCGGGTATTAATGAGGTGTTTAGCCGGGTGTTGTATGAGTTAAAAAGTCGTTTGATTGAGGATGTTGAAATTGTGCAGCCTGCTGTTGACAGGGTCACTGTTGGGGTGGTGCTTGCGGATGCTGATTCTGTTGGTGGTCCTTCTAAAAAAACGGTGTTGCAGTTCTTAAAGAGAGGTTTTGAGGAGAAGTTTGGCAGTGGTGTAGCGGTGCAGGTTACAGAGATTTATCGGGTCAAAAAGGGTGTTCCGCGTATTCGATCACAGGTTGATCCAGATTCTTTTGAGTTTTTACGATATGAATAGGTTTTATATCTGTT
>CAZRMY010000005.1:0-17753 GCA_964601295.1 uncultured Thermoplasmatales archaeon
GTAGCCTGGCAACATATGGGACTGTGGATCCTCTGTGGCGGGTTCAAATCCCGCCCCGGGCCTACTTCACAAAGGTTAAATACCTATGGGCCGTTACCTGTTGTTGTGAGTCCACATGAACAATAATGGGAACCCGGCAAAAGAAAAAATAATCAAAACCGCCTACGCCCATCTCGATAACGTCACGTTATCACCAAAAAATGAAGAAACCATCACCGCTTTTTTACAACAGCTAGCAGCCGAAGGATTAAGCAAAGACCGGCAGAGCAAATACATTTACTCACTGATAAATATCTCACGAAGAATCAATCACAAAGATTTCTACAAACTCAAAAAACAGGATATAGTAAAACTAATCGGTGACATAAACAACACTAATTTTTCAGAATGGACCAAAAGAGACTACCGGATCATACTGAAACGGCTTATCAAATACTGCCGTGAGCAAGAAGGAAAAACATTCAAAGAAAAAGAATACCCCCCGGAGGTCGCCTGGCTGTCCAGCTCCATTAAAAAGAAAGAGAAAAAGAAATACCATAAAGAAGTGCTCACACCCGAAGATGTAAAAAAACTTGCTGCAAGTACCTATAACCTTCGAGATAAAGCGTTCATACTGTTTTTATATGAAAGCGGCGCACGTATCGGCGAGGTATTAAACCTACGGATCAAGGATTTCCAACCTGAGGACCGCTATGCAAAGGTCACGTTATTTGGTAAAACCGGTGAAAGATCCATAGCGATTTATTCTTCAGCCCCAGCTATTAGCAACTGGATTAAACACCATCCCGTACAAAACGATAAAGAAAACTGGCTGTTCTGTTCTATCAACCATGCCAACCAGGGAGATCAAGGGCAGTATTTCTATTTTAATAAACTGTTGAAACAAGCGCAGAAACGAGCGGGTCTTAACAAACCGGTGAACCCCCATCATTTCCGGCATTCTAGGGCTTCAGAGCTCGCTAAAAAGCTCACTGAGGCGCATTTATGTAATTACATGGGCTGGGAGATCGGCAGCAAAGAAGCCGCTGATTACGTACATACAAGCCGGGATGCAACAAACAAAGCGTATCTTGCCATGCATGGCCTGGTGAAAGAAGAGGAAGAGAAAGATAAGTTTCAACCTGTAGAATGTCCTCGGTGCGGTATTATGAATGAGGTAGGAGCGAAATCATGCCGTGGGTGCACATTATTGCTCGATGAACAGAGTATCATAGAATACGATGAACAGAAAGAGCAAGCTGCTAAATTCGGTTTCGACATGCAGAAACTCATAGATAACCCAGATTTTCGAACAGCTATAATGAACATCATGGCAGAAGAAAGAGAAAAGAAAAATTAAGTCGGTTTAATTCCACATGCTTTTAAAAAATCCATAATATCAATACGAGCAATAGAGTACTTCTTAGATCCGCTTTGTGTTAAAGAGGGTAATACTCCATATTCATAAGAAATTTGCTGATACTGTTCTAGTTCTCTCTTTTGCATATCTGTAATTTCTTTTTGATATGCTGATTCTGGATCAAGATGACCATCCACACCACCATTGCGAATAAAAATTAGCTGCGTATAGGTAAGCAAATTAAATAATGTGCCAATAACGATATTAGGTAACTCCGTTTGAAAATCCTTTGAGAATCTATGTTGTTTTAACAACCCTAAAATTTCTTCTGTCGTCTTCGAAGTAAAAATTGTTTTTTTTAGTATATTTACTAATTCCAAGTTAGGTTTAGCACCCAAAATGTTTCCTTCTGAATTGAAATTAAAATATTGGTCTATATCAACAGCAACAATTTTTATTTTCCACGCAATATGTAAATGTATATAGATCAAAGCTAATGTTTTATCTAAGAGTGATTTATCACTATCCATAATTGCTGATAAAAACAGTGCTAGTTGGTCTCCCGCTATGGTATGAGTTAGTTGTTTTATCTCTTTAGCTACTTTATTTAATTTGGCTACAAGTTTTTCTAGGGATTTTTTATGTTTCTCTTCAATGTATTTGGGAAAACCGTATATTGAGATACGATCATCAACATAAATATGATTATACATAATGCTATCTGTATTTTTAATATTGTTAACACATTCTCTTGATGTAACCTGTAATCTACGAATATCATCATGTGCTATGAGCTCTTCAAAAAGATATGGTGATTTTTTGATACTCCATTGATACGGTAATCCTTTACCAGCTTTTTTAACTTCTAAAATACCTTCATCAGTCATAGAATTTAGATTACGATACACTGTATCAAGACCATTAGGGAAATTATCACCAAACTTTTTTTTCCCCATACGATACACATCTAACTTCGATAGCCACTTCTTAGGTGCATTCTCAAATAAAAACAAAATATCTCGAACCAATTTTTTATTTTTCAATGCTTCACCCGTGGTTTTTAACCTGGTTCGATCCTTTTTTTTATGTTTACCCATATTATTACCTACATGTAATACACCTAGTGTTACACCTAGTGTATTTCTAATTGTAATGCACTAACTTTATATAAAATTTATTAATTTTTTATAATTGGTGGTAAAATACCTCTTCGCAAAAGAATTATAAAAATTGGCGGATCGATGGGTATCGTGATCCCCCGTGCATATCTAGATTACTGGCGCATTAACGGTAAAAAAATTAAGGAGTTTAATCTCGAGATCAACAATAATATGATCACCCTGGAGCCACTTTTTGAAAATGAAAAAACGCCGCAACAAAAAAAACCACAACCCAGGGGCGGTAATGGATGACCCAGACCCAGCCAAACGACGCGCTTAAGCGATTCCATGCAGAGTATTGCCCGGATGCACCCATTAACTCAATGCAATGTTTTCGAAAGTTGCTATCAGAATTAGCCCGTTTTAAACAACAAGAAGACACGGGAGTGTGATCGCATAAGCGCAGCGGTGCGGGTGCATTATTATGAGGGCGAGCAGCTCAGATTCATTAAGGGTTTGCTTATAGATGACACGCCTGATTTTGTTAAAATTGAACTGGATAAATATATTGTAACGATCGCAAAGGATCAAATCGTCAAGATGGAGGTGACCAAATCCTCTCATTAATTACTATAAATAAAAATTCATTTAATAGCGTTATAAACGCCATGTGCCACAACACGTGCCACAACACAGCGGAGGTCGGCAGCTATTGAATCGGTAACGTGGAACGCTCGGGTCCCTCCATATGTGAAAGCTTTTTTCCAGCAAAAAAAACTGTCAGCTGGCAAAATTTTGGTGGAGAAATTCTATGAATATAAGCAAAATCAGCTTCCTCTGTTGCTTAAGGAGATTGCCGAGTATGAAACTCTTGTGGCACAAAAGAAGCAACTTGTAGCACAAATACAGGTAGAGTGTGACACAAATATGCAGAGATGTGACACAATATTTAAAGAATTTGTCAAGCAGGGGCGAGACATTCGAAACCCCACTGCCAAAGACCAATTCTGGCTGGAAGCTCGGCTTGAAAAATACGGCGTTGCCATGAAGGTCGATGAATTCATCTTTAAATATCAAGATAAAAAATTAGGAGGTAAAAAATGATTATTTTAGCTAGGAAAGGAAAGCAACCATCACGTGACAATCCCGTTTTTGGGGATAAAAAGTTATGGCAAGCATATTGGTACCTGGAAGAGTTAGCCAGTAAAAGAGAATATTGTCAAATAGGTATGTTGCGTGCAGTTGGTTATCTTGTTGCGCAAACGGGTTTATCAGAGCGCAAGATTCGAGTTATTTTGCGTCGTTTATCACGGTTTCCTTATCAGTGGATTAGACTCCCTGAAACTGGCCAGATCAAGGTATTGCCAATGGATAAACTGTTAAAACGATTTGAGGAGGAGAATATCTGACTAAAACAGTTGGATCTAAGATTCCTGATGAACTATATAATAAACTGGCGGCTCAGGGTAATATCTCTGCGGTTGTCCGCCATGCTATTAAAAACCATCTTGAAAACACGCTAGACAGCCAGTTAACCACGGTTAACCAATCAAAAAGCAATCCTGAGTGTGATCTACTGCATATTAAGGTGGATGGGATTATAGCGCATTTCCGGCAAGATAACCAGGATTCAAAACCATTATATTTTTTTATGGAGGTATGACAGATGGGTAAACTTAAGAATCTGAGTAAATCGAGTAAGGAGCTGCGGAGGAAACGGCGGCAGCTGCGTCGTAAACAAAAAAAACAGGATAAACCTGGCCTGAGGGGTAACACCCGGGGTGAGATCCCGTTGCGGTCTATCATGGTTGTCATAGCGGTACTTGTTATTTTTGGGGTGTCTATGATGTTTTTTGAGCTGGAGTCGGGGTCATGCCCTCGGGGTGAACAGGTTACGCTCACCGGGTTTCTACGTGGGTTCTGCCGTACTGAATCCGGTGGTATGTGGAATGTCACCCTGGATAACAGTACGTATGTGTTTAAAACCTGGGATAAGAATTATATGGAGGGTATGCTGGGTATGAATGTGTCACTTACCTGTTGTTACCGGCCGGGTATGGTATGGTTTGTGCAGTATGCGCCGCATTATGATCTGGTGAGCGCATATATTACTGATAATAGCTCGGGGGGTGTATAAGGCTGGTGAGATTTAAAGCGAAAACAATATCTATTAGCCGACAGGTGTACGATTCTCTGGCAAGTAGTGGTTTTGTTTCTGTTGACCGGAAGGGTAATTTTGTTTTTAATTTAGCTGCTCTGTTCGAGAATTATGATTCTATAGATAAACAGGTTGACCGACTCAGTGGTGAATTGGAAGAGAAGAATATAGCGCTACAGAAAAAAAACAGTGATCTTGAGGGTTTACAAAATGAGTTAGCCCGGATTAGGGGATCTAAGGATGACCGGGTTTCGGAGCTTATGGTGAAACAGGAGGCCGTGCAGCAGGGACTTAAAAAGCTGCGGAACCGGTATGAACGGTTGAAAGACCGGTATGAGTCTATGAAAACTCAGCATGGCGAGTTGTATGCTCAGGTGTTGGATTATGAGTCTGTTATCGGGGCGTTTAACAGTTTTGGCACGTATCAGAGTTTATGTAAGAAAGCAGCGATTGTTAACTTTTTTGTTGGGTCTAACCAGGAGTATATCAGGCAGAAAACAGTTACTCAGGCGTTGACGTCTGTGATGCGGCCGATTACCTGCCGTAAGTATTTGTATGAGCTGGTGGAGCTGGGTGTTCTTCAGAGGCATCATTCTTTCCGGGGTACGTACCGGTTGGCATCTCAGTATATGTGTATGGCTGAAGCAATAGCGGAGGTGGTAGAGGTGTTAGTTGGCTCTGATTTGTTTAAGCTGATGTTGAAGGGTATCAGGGAATCTTGATTCTGTTGTCTTTGTTGGCAGTATGGTTTTTTTGGTGGTTGTTTTATCGTTTTAGGGTGGTGTCTTTAGCTTTTTGTGTTCTGGTGTCACCGTTGTTTTTGGTGTTTTTATAGTGTTTTTTTTGTGTGCAGCGGTGTTTTTTCCAACAGGTGGTGGTGATGTTGTTTTTATATGTTATATGTTTTTTTTGTCTGTTTGCTGCTTACAGAGAGAGTGGAATATCTTTTTTTTTTGGTGATTAGTGAGCGGTTTGTGTATGATCTGTGGGTTGAGGGTAAAGAAACAGGTGATTGGGTTTCAATAAGAGAGATGGCTGAAAAAACAAATATTCCTCGTTCTGTTTTATCACAAGTTATTACCGGTCGTTTAGACCGTCTCTCGATGGATGATATCATACACAACGACAAATTAACTTATGACGACTTTACCCGCAGTCGGCCTCTTGAAGAATACCCTGAAACTCAGTCAGCAAGGATGGACACAACAAGACATAGCAACACAAACCGGACTTAGTAGAACAGGTATTGAATCAATTATTGACGGAAAGTTTAATGTTAAAGAAATCGTCAATTCCTATCAACAGGGTAAACCAGTAGAAGAAATCGCTGAATACCATAAACTCGATCCCACCACCACCTGGTCACTAATACTCGCTGATAAAACAGATACACAACGACTTCAAGAACTGCAGATAAAACCCAAAGTATACGACGTATGGAATTTTTCCAATTGCCATCATGTTGAAAAAGTTTAATGTTAAAGAAATTCAACATTCCTATCAACAGCGTAAACAGGATCGTGATGGTGTTATCCTGAAACTCAGTCAGCAAGGATGGACACAACAAGACATAGCAACACAAACCGGACTAACAGATAGGCAGATAAGAAATATAGGAAATAAGTTTAATGTTAAAGAAATTTCCGATTCCTATCAACAGGGTAAACCAGTAGAAGAAATCGCTGAATACCATACTTGCAGAGGCGATCACTAAACCAATACGAGATAAAATGAGGGGGGATGAGAAATAAATAATAACGGAAATTTTTTAGATTGTTTAAATACCATTTACGGAAATTACATTCGCTTTCCGTTTGTAATATATAAAGCAAGGGGGAAATTTCCGTAATGTCCTGGTTAAAATACAATAAAAAATATCAAAGATATTACATAATTGACACAAGTGGTAAATGTGTTCGTAGCCTGGGAAAAATAAATCGTGAACAAGCAGAACAAGAACTAAATTTTTTCAAAAAACAAAATGGAAATCAAACCCATCTACCGGACTATCGTGATAGACCCACCCTGGCCGATAACCAAAAAAAAACTAACGATGAGGGAGGGAGAGCTCTCCAGGGATGAGGAGAGTTAAACAGTTGTTTTTTTTCATTTTTGAACCTTGTTGGGGAGGTCAAATAATGAAAAACATAAATGTTCCCCATTTTGAGAGAGCTCACTCTCACAATAAAAGTATATGTGCTGTGTGGTTAAAAAAATAGCGTTTATAAAAAAAAAGAGAGAGGTGGGTGGTTAGTGGGTTAACCAAAACAGTTGGTGCAATCTGTTGAACTTGTGTGTTTTGTAGGTGGTGATGATGCTGCGGAGATCTTGTTTCATAGTGTCCAGTGGATCCGGTGTTTTCTGCCAGTATTCAACCCGGTTGTACAGGTATTCGAGTATGGTCTCAGCATCGGGTAGCAGCAGGGTATCCAGATGGTCGACGGTGGTATCCTGTGTTGATACGTTTTTTCCTTCCATTTTTTTTGTGTGCCTCCAAATCATTTTTTTTTTTAGGTTTCTGAATGCACAACCTGATATTTAAAACTATGTGGGAAACACATAAATACACATAAAAACATTATATGTGCTGTGATAATTATGGGAACCATGCCTAATATGACGTTGTCGATAGATAAGCAGAATCAGGATAAACTCCGTGAGATCGCAGCTAAGGAACGCCGGTCTATCAGTCAACAGGTGATCTACATGATGGAATTTTACCTTGAGCATAGATCTGATGTCAAAAAGAAAAGCGATTGAACTGGGTAAACTATAATTTCGTGTTGTATTTTCTATTGATTTCGCATTTTTCGCATTTTTAAATCTTAAAAGATACAGGGGTGAGAGTTACGTTAAATTATAATTTGGCAAGTGTTCTCCTTATAAAATTGCAAATTTGGCATTTTTAAATCCCAAAAGATGCAAGGGTGAGAGTTACGTTAAATTATCATTTCCGTTTGTTGTTAGATATGATTTCCTAAATTTCCTAGTTTTAAATCTCAAAAGATGCAGGGGTGAGAGTATATGATACTATCACTTATTTTTGAAGCATGTAAACAACTAGGGTATATCACCATCCCCTCTAACATCAGGAATCTTTCTGATGAGGAAAGCTTCCATCTATCCTTTATAGATAATGATGAAAGAGAAGGATATAACCCTGTTGACGAAGCACAACATTACAAAAAAGCACAAACAGATTTCGGATACAGCACCCGAGAACTCGCACAACAATACGGAAATAGTTACAAATACTATCAATACAAACTAAAACTTTTAACATTACCAAAGGAAATAACAAACCAACTTGGGAACCCGGGTTCCCAATTAACAGAAAAACATTGTCGGCATATCTGTAAACTAATCAACCAAAAAAACCTCATTAAAAAAAGTGAAAAAAAAACAACTTTTTATTGACATCATGTGTCATGTCACAAGGTGGGTATACTGGAGTGCTAGGAAGGACAAAAAAACCCCTTCTAGATGTTTTTTTTTAGGAGATCTTTCTGCCCCCCCTATGTTCTTGCGTTTTCTTTTTCTCCAGAAAAAAACGGCTAGGATTTTACTTCTGGAGTCTCAACGTTTTTTTTTTGGTTTGTAGTGGTACAGGTATACCAGGGTGACGGTGGTCACCAGGAGCATACCGATGACACCGCAGCAGAACTCCCAGAGCAGCCCCAGGAACCCGCTGATAAGATCCATGAGCATAGCCCACAGGTTACCCTCTGTTAGTACAACGCCTATGATACTGTGTAACATGTGCATGGGGGTTTCACCTTCATATAAACAAATACGCTGCCGCTGCAGCAAGTAAACCCAAGAGTACCACGATCATA
Organism: uncultured Thermoplasmatales archaeon; assembly: GCA_964601295.1. Taxonomy (GTDB): domain Archaea; phylum Thermoplasmatota; class E2; order DHVEG-1; family DHVEG-1; genus CAZRMY01. The sequence continues at coordinate 8,434 of CAZRMY010000005.1, forward strand.
CGCCCGATGGTACCACCCGGTATCGGTATCTGCGGAAGCAATGCGATAAGCAACGCAAAGAAAAATATGACAACCGCCAGGATGACCCCCAGGTAGTCAAAAATGGTTTCCTCCCAGTTACCACCACTGGGATCCCACGGCAGCCAGTCATCAGTATGCCCACCACCGTAATCATGTTGGCCTGTTTTATCATCGATAACATCTTCAGGTAGAGGGTCGCCACACCAAAATGTCCATACCTCCGTGATTGCGCTCCATCTTCCTTGGTTATCTTGTGCTTTAGCATGAATTGAGATAAAGCCGCCTCTTTGCGGTGTGACACTGAAACCTACAGTATATTTGTTACCCGATGGTATCGCATCAATTAGTCTGGTATGCATCAGCCAGTTCGGGCTGTGCGGATCACTAGGAAGTAAAGCGGTATACTCACCGTAGATTACACTCACTCTGAATACTTCTATCGGGGCTTGTGTTTCCGCATTAACCACCGCAGATAATTCAATGTTAGCTGTTTCTCCAACCTTAATCTGATTTGGTCCATTAAAATCGATAGTACCCGGTGCTTTAGCGATAAAATCAATGAAATCAACATCTAATGTACCCATCGGCAAAATCGTATTCCAAATACGCACGCTAAACGGGTCAGAACAACTCATACTGACCGCTGCCATCTCCTCAGTGACGGTAAACGTGAAATACCCGATACTATCATCATCATACAACTTCTCTTTGATAACCCCGCCGGATCCACCAACATCCGGGTCATCAACCTCACCCGTATACGGTTCGTTAAGGGTCACACGCCAGCTACCCGTGCCATCAACAGTCTGACCGCCTTTACTGGTTTCCACACGGATCCGTACCTGCTGACCGATCTCAAACGTGCTATACGGCCGTTCAACGCCATCCTCAATACCTGTAGGAAGATACAACCCGCCGTATCCTTCATACAGATAAGCTTCATCAACCTGGAACGTCCGCCATTTAAATGAATCAAACAACCCGGTTTTACAATAAATGTCAAACCAGACCTGAATAGCCTTATAATCACGCCCGACCATCTCAAAACTATAACTCTCAAAAGGAACCACACCCTCCCAAGTGATACCACCAGGGACAGCGATCTCACCAGGGTTCGGGTTGCTCAGATACCGGCTGGTCTCACCCGGGATGCTAAGTACCTCCCAGTCGCCTGTAAGCTGCTTCCCACGGACACGATACCGGTATTTCTGAACCTCCAGACTATCCGTCCATTCAACCTTCACATGCCCCATACAGGTAACCGTCTCACTTAACTTATTGGGTTTCCAGCTGGTGATAAAACCCTGGCGGCTGTTCGGACCGATAAGTTCACCCCAGCCGTCAACACCACCATGCTCATAATTATCTGTAGTCGTATCAGCAACCACCGACAACGGCAGCAACCCGGTAAATGAAGCAACAACAAGCAATAAAATTATTATTACAATTAGTAACGGCAACATTTTATTCATTGGTTTTTCCCCCGTGTTGTTATAACAATTCTTGGAGTGGTAACCTATTTTTTTTTAGGGTTCAACTACAATATACACCCGTTTACCTATCAACTCAGGTGGAAGGGTGACCTTACCGGATCGTTCATTGCTTTTATGGACCGTACGTTGAAATACCTGGTTGAACTCGATTTCTTTAAGGACTAAACGCCCTTTGTTTTGTGTCACGGTCATAGTGGTATCTCGCACGGCTCCCTTTTTTTTTGGTTTGTAGTCTACTTGTAGCCTACATGTAGTCTACATTATTAATAGTTTTCCATCCGGAAGGACACCAGAAGGAAATAAAACAGCAAAAATTTACAAGCAAAAAAAAGAGAAGCTGCGTCTCTAAACGAGGTGGATGCCATGTAACCTAAATATTGATAAACATAGACATGCATACCCCTGGTGGTGTTTTTTGGTATGCCCACGGTGTATGAGTGTATTCAAAAACGGCTGCGTTCTGATGCCGGTAAGATCGGCGCTGCGAAACAATACGGGTATACGCTCGGTGATCCTGAGCTGGAGCGTATACGGCAGCATAAACCCCCTGGGGAACACCCAGAGGACATGTAAAACCCCTGTTTTCTGAGGGATAAACAGGGTTTTAAAGTAAAAGCCGGTTACATTCGCATAGGAAAACATGCGGTGTCTACATATTCTTATGTCCTTCAGAAATTGAATTTTTAGGATATTAGATATAGGGATATAAGATGCAACATTAAGAACGAAAGGATTTAATATTGTAAATTTAATTCAAACCTATACTAACTCTAACAAAAACGAGGAAAAAAAATGGATGCATATATAGTGGGAGGTAATTGTAGATAATAATATAAATAACAAGTTATAATATAAATAAATGGAGAAAAATAAATGTTAATACAGAATGATGACACTATAAAAATTACCGGGTCGGCATTATCGCAGATATATTACAATGAACAATCGGAATATACTAGTATCATTCCAAAAGAAATTAAATCACAAAGAGATATACAAAAAATTAGAATAGAAAAACATGACAAAATAAAAGCAGCAGATCAACTCTATAATAAGATAAAAAAAGAATTTTTAAATAACTTAGATGAAAATATTGAAAATATCATAACAAACTTTGAATCCTATCAGCATAAAATAATTGAGTATCTGTCAGGAGATACATCAAAGACCGAGATAAAAAAAACGATAAAACAATTTCAAAAAACCTCTAGGAAAATTAAACCAATACTCCTTTATTATAATAAATTTAAATGGTTTAAAGACCCGAATCTATTATCAACGATACGCTTTCATGAACGATTAAACGAGTTGTTTCTAGAAAGATCCGGAATCTCACTTGAGATGACATATCCTAAGGGGAAACTGCAAAAAGGTGTAGAACAATTAAAAACGAACCCAGAATACCTGAAAGCTGTTGTAGTTGTGACTTTATTTACTGTATATGCATATGGAGCTCTATATGCTGCAACAAGAGATGATTATGAATATATCCTAAAATATGAGAGTTTGATTTCAGAAATTGCGCATACATTATTTTCAAACGACATCCAATTGCAGCACGAGTTTTTTGATCGGATTCTGACATGAAAAAATATTATTACGAAGCGAGTATATTTGGCCAGTTCTTCATAAATGAATTTATATTACAAGATGAGATGCCTAATGAAATTATAGCTTATTCACCTATAAGTTCTGAGAAAAATTTTGAAAAAATTATATCGCCGTGGAGCATTGAAGAGTTTTATCATAGTTATACTGATTCAAAAAGAAGAGAGATACATTTGGGTTTCCCAAAAAAATATATTTTCCCGAAGTATTTTTTCGCTAGAGAAATAAAAAAACGTACTGATGCTCTAGTAAGAATCCAATCATATACCTCATCATTTAACCAAGAAACGGTCGATACTAGACTATTAAATCATATTTATCTATCTCTCATTTCTATAGCAAGAACAAATGATATTTTAACAACTAGAAAAAAGAAAAATAAAATTCATTCCAAGGATTTATTACATTTAGCTTATGCTTTAATATTCGAATGTCATTCTTTTTTAACATGTGACCAAGGATTCAAGATCTTAAAAAAAATTGACTCAATTAGAAGAATAATGAATCAGAAAAAATTAAAAAAAATAATTATTTTTGCCGATGATTTATCTAAAATTATATACAACATAGATATTATCTAATCGAAAATGACAAGTATTAACATGATTTATGGGTTACATTTAAATACTATGAGTAGATGGCTGAAAAACTCGAAAAAACGAGCTTTTGGTAAGTGGGCCGTAACAGGTTAAATCACAAAAAATTTAACCTTTGGGTGGCAATCCCGCCCCGGGCCTGATTTATCTTAGATATAATGCTCTTGGGAGGTTGAAAAGAAATGACCGTTATCATCACCGGTTCTAATCTGACCATTGAAGATGTTATCCGTGTTGCACGACACAATGAGACCGTGAAATTACATCCTGATGCCCTTAAGCGAATTAAAAAATGCCGGGAGATGTTAGAAAAAAAAATTGAACAACAGGAAATAATGTATGGGGTGAATACGGGGATAGGAGAACTCTCTGAAGTGGTGTTATCACCTGAACAGGTGAAACAATTTCAAAAATATTTGATTTATAATCATGCAGCAGGCATTGGTGATCCCGCTCCTATCGAGTATGTTCGTGCTACCATGCTAGGACGAGTTAATGTGCATGCTCACGGCCAGTCCGCTTGCAGACCGGAGATAACACAAACGCTGGTGGCGATGCTTAATAAAGGGGTTACCCCATTTGTATGCCAAAAGGGTTCCGTTGGTGCCTGTGGTGATCTTGCGCCATTGTCTCAGATAGCATTACTGTTTATGGGGGAAGGAAAGGCCTATTACAATGGTAAACTTATGGATGGGAAAAAAGCGTTACAAGCAGCAAAGATACCTATCCCTGGGTTGAAAGCACGGGATGGTCTGGCCACTATTAATGGTTCTAATATGCTTACTGCGATGAGCGCTATTTTCTTGTATGATGCAAACAATTGGTTAAAACAAGCAGAGATTGCCGCAGCAATGAGTTTGGAGGCGTTGCGCGCTAATATGCGTCCGTATACTCCCAAATTACATCAAGCACGTGGGTTCCCTGGAGCAATAAGAAGTGCATGCACGATAGGTAAATTGATCAAAGGTGGTGATCTGCATGCGGGTGCCATCAAATGCAAAATTCAAGATGCATACTCCATGCGCTCTACCCCACAGGTTATTGGAGCAGCCCATGATGCATTAGCATTTGCTCGCAAGCAGGTTGAAATCGAGCTCAACGGCGTAGGTGATAACCCCGTGTTCTTCCCGGATGAAGACCTGCAGCTCTCCGGAGCAAATTTCCAGGGAACACCCGTGTCACTCCCGATGGATATGGCCGGTGCCGCAATATGCATGGTATGTGTGATGTCTGAACGGCGGATGAACCGGTTAAACAACCCTGCGTTAAGCGTTGGTTTACCTGCGTTTCTCACTAAAGGAGCAGGAATGTTCTCAGGGATGATGCTCAGCCAATACACCGCGGATAGCTTAATTGTTGAACAACGTATTCTATCAAATCCTGCGTCAATTCAATCGATTCCTGCTGCTGCTGATCAAGAGGATTTTGTGTCCATGGGTATGAACACGGCAATAAAAAATTTCCAGATATTGGACAATGCCTATGGTATTTTAGGTATCGAGTTTATGGCAGCTGCACAAGCACTTGATTTCAGAGAATACGCCTTTGGAAACGGGGTAACAAAAGCAAAAGAAATCATCAGGAAACATGTGAAATTCTTGGATGAAGATCGACCGTTATATCCTGATCACACAAAGATGAAGGAACTTGTGAAATCATGTGAGATATTACATGAAGTAGAAAAAACGGTTGGCTCACTAGAATAAGAGGAATGCTTTGACGCTAGAAAAAACGTGCGTAGTCGTCTTCCTCATCGATAAAATATGTTTTATGTTCTTTTATGTACAGGTGGCCCATCCTCCACGTGAACATACTGTTATGGTTTAGCGGGTTAAAATATTTGTTCGCAGCTACATATGCAGGTGCATAATAAATAATGGAAATCCGGGGATACTTTTTTTAACATAATCTGTTATAGTGAAGGTTGTTAGATTATAATGAAGGATAATGAGGATAAAACGGATCCTATGTGTGGTATGCAAGGGACAATTCCTGCGCATGGACATTATTTTTGTTGTGAAGCATGTCTGCGTAACTATGAGGATGAACATAACATACCTGCTGAGCAGTCATGCCCATCATGTGCTGCCAAAGCTAAAAAATGGTATCATCAACGGTTGTTCATTGTCACCCTAGCAATAGTGCTGCTGTTGCTCATTAGCTTTGCTATACCCTTCTTAGATGCATTTCGAGATGCGTTTATTGACTATTTACAGTTGATTTGGTGGGCCGTTCTCTTGGGGTTTTTGGTTGGTGGACTTATTGATGTGTTTGTACCACACACGTATATTAAAAAATATTTATCACGACATAGGAAACGCACGATACTGTATGCTATCGTCTTTGGATTTTTGATGAGCGCTTGTTCACATGGTATTTTAGCAATAGCTATCGAGTTGTATAAAAAAGGAGCAAATACATCTTCGGTGATAGCGTTTTTGTTGGCTTCACCGTGGGCGAATCTGCCAATTACTTTTTTATTGGTCGGTTTTTTTGGTGTGAAAGCAGGGTTTATCATTGTATCAGCGCTTGTTGTAGCAACAATAACCGGTTTGGTATATCAACTACTTGAGCGTAACGGCTGGGTTGAATGTCAACACTGCAACCTTGGTGAGGATGTTCCGGTGTACACGGATTTTTCTATCAGAACCGACATCAAACGCCGAATCAAAGAATACCGTATGAACAAACAGAACACCGTCTCAATTATTAAAGAGGTCTTTATTGGTTCATGGTCGTTATCAAAGATGGTGTTATGGTGGCTGTTAATCGGGATGGTGATGGCTGCAGTAGCTCGGGCGTACATTCCGCAGGATTTGTTTGTCGCGTACATGGGGCCAACAACAGTTGGTTTGCTGGTGACCTTGTTTTTTGCGACAATTATTGAAGTATGTTCTGAGGGGAGCTCGCCACTGGCGTTTGAAATTTATCAGAAAACCGCGCAAGCAGGTGCTCCAGCGTTTGGGAATTCCTTTACGTTTCTTATGGCAGGTGTAGCAACGGATTACACTGAAATTGGGTTGATCTGGGCGAATATCGGACGGCGTGCTGCACTTTGGTTACCCGTGATTACGGTACCACAGATTTTGATCATTGGGTACCTGTTTAATCTGTTCATCTAACACGATGCATAATAGCCGCATATGCAGGTGGATATGCAGCTATGTATACAATAGCCGACGCTTTTATAAATGTGAATGCACATACGCTTTTTACTCTACGTGATGGGATGCAGGATGATAACGCGGTAGTGAGGCCTATCGATATAAAACGGCCTCTAGCTATCAGGGCGCTTAGGCGGAGTAATATTCGGAAGAAAATTGCTGAGTATCTTTTTGAGATAAGCCCAAGTTGCAGTTACACGTCTGAGATTGCGTATAATGTGAAAACCACGCCAACAAATGTGATTGGAGCACTGCGTGGTATGAACTGCCGGTATCGTGAAGAAGATTCCTTGATTAACCTTGATATCGTTGAAATCAAAGATGAGAACAGTAACATTAAACTCTACGGACTAACACCATTTGGTAAAGAGATTTTAGAAAACATAAAAAGCCGTTAAACACCTGGCGGATACGTGATTATTTTTTTAGCAGGCGCAAAAGAGTTAAAAAAGAAGTAGTATTAACGCCGGGCTAAGGTGATTTCAATGGCCGCCTCAGAAAAATACATACGACAACCTATCGTCAGTGTACTTGGACATGTAGATCATGGTAAAACATCACTTCTTGATTTTATTCGAGGATCAACGGTGGTCTCCCGTGAATCCGGGGCGATAACGCAACATATCGGTGCAACCGAGGTACCCACAGATGCATTATTCAAGATATGTGGACCATTGCTAAAAGGAAAAAAATTTAATGCACCCGGATTGTTATTTATTGACACTCCAGGTCATCATGCGTTTACCACCCTGCGCACCCGCGGTGGCTCCCTTGCTGATCTCGCCGTGCTCATAGTTGATATCCGCGAAGGATTTAAACCACAGACCTACGAATCATTAACGATTTTAAAACAATATAAAACACCGTTTATTATCGCAGCTAACAAAATCGATGATCTCGGCGGCTGGAAAAAACAGGACATACCAGGCAAAAAACGCATCGAACAACAACGACCACAAACACAAACACTCTTCCAAGATCGACTCTATGAGCTGATCGGACAAGTATACGACAAAGGATTCAAATCAGATTTATATTATAATATCAAAGATTTCAAGAAAAATATTGCCATTGTCCCAATATCAGCGTTAACCGGAGAAGGAATACCCGAGTTACTAATGATACTAGTGGGACTTGCTCAACGCTTTCTCGAAGAAAAACTCTCCATAGAATCAGGCCCCGGTATAGGCAGCATCCTCGAGGTAAAAGAAGACATCGGATTTGGTAAAACACTTGATGCAATCATCTACAATGGAACCCTCCGTAAAGAAGACACACTGGTAATAGGCACAAAAACCGACCCCGTGGTAACCTCAATCAAGGCATTATTAAAACCGAAACCCATGGATGAAATACGGGATCCACGGGAGCGTTTTGATCAAGTACACGAAGTCCATGCAGCCTGCGGTATCAAAATAGCCGCGCCAAACATCGATGATGTCATACCCGGCGCGCCCTTGCGTGTAGCAAACGAACGCGTAGACGACATAATCGCTGAAGTAAAAAGCCAATCAGAAATACATTTTGAACTAGACCCAGATGGAATTATCATCAAAGCAGACACCATCGGATCATTAGAGGCATTAGTTAAAGAATCACGTGACAAAGGCATTCACATCCGAAAAGCAGAAATCGGAAATGTCTCCAAACGAGATATCACCGAAGCAGATGCTATAACCCAAGAAACAGATCGCGCTTTATTCGCTTTCAACGTCAGAGTACTTCCTGAAGCAAAAGAAGAACTCACCCATACCGACGTCACCATATTCAACAAAGATGTCATCTATACAATCATGGAAAAATATGATGAATGGATCGTACAAAAAAAAGAAGAAATCGATCGACAACGACGCGGAGAATACATTCACCCCGGTATGATAAAATTCCTCCCTGAATACGTTTTCCGTGTTAGCCACCCCGCAGTCATCGGAGTACGCATCCTTGCCGGACGCATACGCACCGGAATGCGTCTGATGCGTGAAGACGGACGCATACTCGCCTCCATCAAAGGCATACAATCAGACAACCAACCCGTAGAAGAAGCCATACAAGGCCAAGAAGTCGCCATATCCATGGAAGGTGTAACCGTCGGCAGACAAATCAAAGGCGGTGATATTCTCTACACTGAAATACCTGAAGGAGACGCAAAAAAACTCAAAGAACTCAACGTACTCAACACCGATGAAAAAGACGTTTTAAATAAAATAATTGAAATAAAACGAAAACAAAACAAATTCTGGGGCATGTAACCCAGGGATAAAAACCCTAATAAGGGTCTTTTGGTTTACCGGTTCGTGATGGCATCTGATTCTCTTGGGAAAATCAAGGAGGCAGAACAACACGCTCTCAAAACAATAGAAGACACGCAAAAAGAAACAGAACAAAAAATTAAGAAAGCCGAACAAGACGCGCAAAAAAAACAGGAGAAAACCATAGCC
>CAZRMY010000005.1:17763-44779 GCA_964601295.1 uncultured Thermoplasmatales archaeon
AACAAACATACTCAAACACACACAAACACAAAAAGACACACACAAACTCACACACGCAGAAACACACGAACACAAAACGCACAGACACAAAAAAACACGTACAAAAACTCAAATCCCAAGCAGAAAAAGATGCGGAAAAAGAAATAAAAAAAATACACAATAACAATAAAAAAGCTATCTCTCAGCTCAAGGAAAACGCTCAGAAACACGTCTCAAAAGCAGTAGATCTTATTATTGATGAGGTCGGTAAGGGGGGATAACCAATACTTTTTCCTGCTGCGATGAAAAAAGCCGCAATAGTGGTCCATCACCATTATATTGAGGATGTCATCCGCAGGCTCCATGAAACAGGGTTAATGCAAATTATCCACATCGGCAAAGAAGAACCCAAGGTACTCGATCAGCTGGACACTGCATCAATGCACCCTGAAGCCGATACCTGTGCAACCTACGAACTACGGCTCACACGACTTATCGACATTCTGAAAAAAATGCAGAAAAAACCCTCAGGAATCAAAGCACTCCTCAACCCGCAACACCCCGAACGTATAGCAATACAACCCAAATCACTCCACGACCTCTACACAGATATCGACAAGACCCTTGCAGACATAGAAGAAACTATTCTACAACACCATGAACACCTGCAACAACTCAACGAACAAGAAACAGCACACAAAGACACCCTGCAGAAACTCGACTACCTTAAAACATTTGATTACCCCCTTGAACTACTCGGAGAATCACCCCATCTCATAACCAAAACAGGGGTAACCCAGGATCTAGAAGCACTTAAACAAGCCACCGACACTGAGGAACTCATCGATATATACACCCACCAGTTCGGCTCAGGCAAAAAAACCCACTGGGCAGTACTCATCATCGGTCATATCTCAACAAAAGACACTTTTGACAAAATCTGCCGTCAATATATATCAGAATTAAGCCTACCTGAACTGACAGGCACACCGAAACAAGTCACAAACGATCTGCAGAAAAAACAAGAAAACATACAAAAAGAAAAAAAACAGCTTAAAAAGAAGTTGCAAGCATTCACTGAACAGCAGTTAACACAGCTACTTGCTTTCCGGGAGCAAATACAACACGCGCGTATCCGTAAAGAAATACCACAGCATTTTGGGAAAACACATGACACCTACCTGATCAAAGGCTGGGTATTAGCCAGAGATAGCGATACGTTACAACAAGACCTCATACAGCAGACCGATGACCATGTTGACATACATTTTGACACTCCTTCCATGAATCCTGATAACCCACCTACCTACATTAAAACACCCTGGTGGGCAAAAGGGTTCAAAGATCTCTTAGAAATGTTTGCCTTACCAAAATACAATGAGCTTGATCCAACCGTTATCATGGGCGTTTTTTTTGTATTGTTCTTTGGGTTCATGCTCGGTGATGCAGGATACGGGATGATCATCCTGCTGGGTTCACTATTTGGCTATCTGAAACTTGGCAAACATAGTGCATTTATTAAAAATTGGTCGTTTATGGGCATCTGGATGGGGGTTACCGCTACAGTTGTCGGCGTGTTAACGTATAGTATTTTTGGGAATCTCATTCATTTGTTTGTTTATAATAATCCTGCTGAACCAATATATCAATTCATATTGTTTGGTCAGCTGTTCCCCGTTGATTCATTAGATCAGCCGTTAGCCATTCTAACCGCTGCGCTCATACTTGGGTTAGTACAATTAAACGTTGGTGTAACCTTAGGGATCATCCAAGCATTTCGACGCAAAGAATACAAACAACTGCTTACAGAACGGCTCTGCTGGATACCCTTGCAGATAGGTGGTGGACTGCTTATCGGCTACTTTATTTTAGGATGGTCTCTCAGCCAGCCCATGTTCTATATCGCAGGAGCACTAGTAGTAATCGGATTAATACAACTTGTGATCGCCGCAGGTCCCATCGGGTTTTTCAGTATCACCGGGTATGTTGGTGACTGGTTAAGTTACGCGCGATTATTAGCCTTAGGACTAGCTACCGCAGGGATGGCATTAGCATTCAACATTGTATCACAATTACTTGGAGAAATGATCCCAGTTATCGGTATAGCTATCACCGTTATCCTCTTGTTTATCATGCATATCGTTAATCTTGCATTATCAACACTCGGCGCCGCAGTGCATTCATTGCGGTTGCAGTATGTTGAGTTTTTCAATCGGTTTTATGAAGGCGGTGGACGTGCGTTTTCACCGTTTAAACTATCAAGAAAATATACCAAGATAAAAGAAGAATAAGATAGGAGGCAAAAGAAAATGGTAAATATGAGAAAAGCAGCATGGTTTGCACTGGTATTAGGAATACTGCTTATGTGTTCACTGGGAACTGCTAGTGCACAAGACACTGAAGCCGATGAAAGTGATAACAACAAAACCCTGGTGGTATTAGGCGCCGCACTTGCCATTGGTATCGCAGGTATCGCCTCAGCAATAGGGCTTGGGCTCGCAGGGTCATCTGCGATAGCCGTAACTGCTGAGAAACCCAACTTGTTTGGAAAACTACTTGTGTTGCAAGTATTACCAATGACCCAGTCGGTGTACGGCTTACTCACCGCGATTTTATTGATGATGGGTGCTGGGTTACTTGGCGCTGAAGCAACCATCAGCCCCCTGCAAGGCATGGGAGCAATATGGATTGGTCTTGCCGTAGGATTAACCGGTATCTCCGCTATCAACCAAGGGATGGTAGCGTCTTCATCCATCAGCGCAGTAGGGCGCAACCCTGATGTCGCAGCTCGAGGTATTATTTTCACGGTAATGCCTGAGACTATCGCTATCTTTGGGTTGCTCGTAGGCATATTACTCATGACCGGTCTCGGATTCCTTGGTGGCGCATAGAGAAGATAGCTATGTCTGCTGAGAAAATTATTGCCAAGATTCAACAGGATGCAAAACAGCAGCTTACTACTATTCAGAAGGAAGCAGAAAAGAAAGCTCAAATTATACATGACCGCCTGGTTGATACGGCTAAACAACAAGCAGAACACATTACTACACAGGGTAAACAAGACGCTGAGCATCTTAAACATATCAAAATAGCGCAGGCTAATCAGGAAATAAAACGACGGTTGATGGCAGCACGTGAAGAACTTATCGATCAGTGTTTCACACAGGCACAACAACGTTTAAAGGATTTACATCAAAAAAAGTATCAAGAAATCGTATCACAGCTTGTTGCAGATGGTAAAAAAAAGCTTGGTGATGACTGCTCCGTGCGTATCTCACGAGATGAGGATAAAAAAATTATTGAAAAACACGGGTTAACCGTACAAGGTTCTGTTGATGCCTCTGGCGGTGTCATCCTGGTATCCTCTGATGGAAACGTAACCTTAGATAACACCTTTGAGGGCATCCTACGCCGGAAGAAAGATAGTATTCGCATTCAGGTGGGAAAACTGCTTTTCTCAGATAAATCTATGGAGTGATACCTATCGTATTAGAAGAACTGCTAAACCCTGCAAACCCCTTCGTATGGGTGATTATCATAGCAATTATAGCAGGGGCTATCGCGGTTCTTTCACGTCCATTTGCCACCTATCTAAAGTTTGTCTACCCGAATGCTAAATTTGAAGCAATAGGAAACCCGTTTATTCATGAAAAAGAACTCGATAACTTATCACAGAGCAACAATCTAGAAGGCTTCACTGAATCACTGAACGCCTCTAAAGATTATGATATCACTGGTGAGTCAATCCAAGAGATACAACACGCCCTTGATGAACACTTTCTACGGCAGGTCACCATGATGCAACAGGATAGCTCAAAGAAACTCACCGCGTTTTTTACCGCGTATCTCAGAAAATATGATATACATTTAGTGCGAAATGAGATAAAAAATACTCTCCAAGGCAACGAACCCTCAGAAACGGCGCAAGAAAAAGCGATTTTAAATGAAACAAAAAAGCTTCTTGGGCGCCTTCAAACCACTGATCGGGAGCATCTACCCTCGGTGCTACAGCAACATGAGTTCTCAAATCAGCTTATATCATTACTGCAACAAGAAGATATTAACCTGCTTGCCGTGGATGTCGAACTTGATAAACACCTGATACATCTCCTGAAACACGCACGTGTTCCCTACAAATGTGAACCAGCTAAAAATCAGTTCACCGGTATGTTACTTGATATCAGAAACATCAAAAACCTCCTCCGAGGTAAACACCTCGGTTATGACGCAGACACCTGTAAAAAATTGTTTGTCGACGAAGGACGTGAGCTTGCCAGATGGAAATTTGATGAACTAGCAGAGGTAGACGGCGTAGCCCAGGTTATCTCCGGCTTAGAAGGCACCCGATATTATGAACCCTTAAAAAATACTATTGAAGCATATCACACACATAACTCAGTACAATTCCTTGAACTCGCATTAGACCAATACAGTCTACAGGTAACCCGAGAGCTTTCAACTAACTATTATGTTACTATCGGCCCTACACTACGCTTCCTATTCTCAAAAGAATTTGAAATACAGAACCTTAAAATCATTGCCAAAGCCATCGGTGAACACATAGACACTGAACGTATGAAACGACTGATCGTTCTGGAGGCGCCACCAGCATGAAAGTTGTTGGACTCTGCGACAAAGACACGGGTGTCGGACTACGACTAGCGGGGATAACCAAACTATACATCCCCAATGAAAAAACCTCATTACAACTCTGGAATACGCTCATTGACGACCCCTCTATTGGATTAATACTGATTACCGAAAAGATAGCAGATCAACTCGGAAATCATCTCAGTGATTTCCGCTTACGAAACCAGATACCCATCATCATTGAAATCCCTGATAAAACAGGGCACCAAGCAGAACACAAAGACTTTGTATCAACACTAATCAAAAAAGCCGTGGGTATAGAAATTAGTACCCCTAAAAAAAAATGAAACATGAGACTTAAAAAAAGTATTGGAGGCACACTCTAATGGCTAAAACACAACACAAAGGAAAAATAATTCGGATATCAGGACCGGTTATCGAAGCTGATTCCATGCGCGGAGCGAAAATGTATGATGTCGTCCGTGTGGGAGAAGAAAACCTGATCGGTGAAATCATTCGATTAAACCAAGATCGAGCAATCATTCAAGTATATGAGGATACCAACGGGTTACTCCCCGGTGAAGAGGTTATTTCAACAGGATTACCCTTAAGCGTTGAACTTGGCCCAGGGTTAATAACCAACATCTACGATGGAATCCAACGACCACTCCCGGCGATTCAATCAGAAACCGGTGATTTCATAGAACGCGGTGTTGAAGCACCCGCGCTTGATCGAAAAAAGAAATGGGATTTTACGCCTCAAGTAAAAAAAGATGACAAAATTGTCGGAGGAGACATCCTCGGTGAAGTAACAGAAACCTCACTTATCACCCATAAAATATTAGTTCCACCCAATATCCACGGGAAAATAGCATCAATCGAAAAAAAAGGAGCATACACTATAGCAGAGGATATCGCAGTTGTCACCACCGATAATGGAAATACACCGTTACAGATGATGCAACGCTGGCCAGTACGAAAAGCACGACCTGTCGCTGATAAATTTGATCCCACCCTCCCTTTAATCACAGGTCAACGGGTGATTGACACGTTTTTCCCCGTTGCCAAAGGCGGCGTCGCAGACGGCGGGGAGAATCTCCCGCAGACGTTCGATCTGCTCCCCGGAGGGTTTGGCACTGGAAAAACAGTGATGCTCCATCAACTCGCAAAATGGAGTGACGCCCAAGTTGTCGTATACGTCGGCTGTGGTGAACGTGGGAATGAAATGACTGATGTATTACGTGAATTCCCTGAGCTTGAGGATCCCGCCTCAGGAGAACCATTAATGAACCGGACCGTGCTTATCGCCAATACCTCAAACATGCCTGTTGCAGCACGTGACGCAAGCGTATACACGGGGATTACACTCGCAGAGTATTACCGAGATATGGGATATGATGTTTCCCTTATGGCAGATAGCACCTCACGGCTTGCTGAGGCAATGCGTGAGATCTCCGGGCGACTTGAAGAGATGCCTGGTGAAGAAGGCTACCCCGCGTATTTAGCCTCACGTCTCGCAGAGTTTTACGAACGCGCAGGTCGTATGAAACTCCGATGCAGCGGCAACCGAGAAGGCTCAGTGTCAGTAATGGGTGCTGTATCACCACCTGGCGGTGATTTCTCAGAACCCGTCGCACAAAACACACTCCGTATCGTAAAAGTATTTTGGGCGCTTGACTCAGAGCTTGCAGATAAACGACATTTCCCCTCTATCAACTGGCTGAAATCATATAGTCTGTATCTGAATGAGGTGAAAACCTGGTGGCATGATAAATTTGGTGATGACTGGCTGCAACTCAGAAATAACGCCATGGCATTATTACAAAAAGAATCAGAGTTACAGGAAATCGTGAAACTAGTAGGACCAGATGCATTACCACCACGTGAACGAGCAACGCTAGAGAGCGCGAAAATGATACGTGAAGACTTCCTCCAACAAAGTGCATTCCACGAGATCGATACCTACTGCCCAGGTAAAAAACAATACGAGATGCTAAGGTTGATGATGAAATACGCAGATCTCGTCCAACATGCCGTTGATAAACATGTACACATCGATGATATCATCACTATGAAAACCCGGGAGCGGTTATCTCGTATGGCAACAGTATCCAACGACACCTACGAGAAAGAATTCAACAAAATTGAAAAAGACCTAGAAAAAGAAATCGAACAGCTGATTTCCAAAGGGGGCTCATCATGAGCAATAAAGACATAGAATACACCACCGTATCAGAAGTCTATGGGCCACTTATGATCGTTGAATCCATTAAAGATGTCTCCTATAACGAAGTTGTGAAAATTAAAACTGTTGATGGAGAAACTCGAACGGGTCAGGTTCTCGAAGCGTTCATGGATAAAGCCATTATTCAGGTTTTTGAAGGAACCAAGGGACTTGAAACTGATAAAACATCGGTGCGGTTTATCGGGGAAACCATGAAACTGGGTGTCGCCAAGGATATGCTTGGGCGTGTGTTTGACGGAACCGGGAATCCGATCGATGATGCACCACCGATTATCCCTGAAGACCGCCGGGAGATCAATGGGAGTCCCATTAACCCATATTCTCGGGAATATCCTCGTGAATTTATCCAAACAGGGGTCTCCACTATTGATGGAATGAACACATTAGTACGCGGGCAGAAACTCCCGATTTTCTCAGGCTCAGGGTTACCTCATAATGAGCTAGCTGCTCAAATCGCACGTCAAGCAAAAGTACTAGGCAAAGAAGAAAAATTCGCAGTGGTGTTTTGCGCAATGGGTATTACTGCTGAAGAAGCAAACTTGTTTATCCGTGATTTTGAAAACACTGGCGCATTAGAACAAACAGTGATGTTTTTGAATCTCGCTGATGACCCCACTATCGAGCGTATAATCCTCCCGCGTATGGCGCTTACCTGTGCAGAGTATCTCGCATTTGATCGTGACATGCAAGTATTAGTCGTTCTCACAGATTTAACCAATTACGCAGAAGCATTACGGGAGATAGCTGCAGCACGTGAGGAAGTACCTGGTCGCCGAGGATACCCTGGGTATATGTACACCGATCTTGCAACGATATATGAACGAGCAGGTCGTATCAAAGGTAAAAAAGGGTCTATCACACAGATTCCTATGCTCACCATGCCTGATGATGATATTACGCATCCTATCCCTGATCTCACCGGCTACATCACCGAAGGGCAGATCGTGCTGGAACGTAGCCTGCATAAAAAGGGTATCTATCCACCCATCGCAGTGTTACCAAGTTTATCACGACTTATGGACCGCGGTATCGGTGAAGACCGAACACGTGGTGACCATGCAGGTGTATCAAATCAACTGTATGCCGCATACTCAGAGGGAAACAACCTCCGCGATCTTGTTGCCATTGTCGGCGAGGATGCCTTATCAGATCGAGATAGACAGTATTTAGAGTTCGCTGATGCCTTTGAACAACAATTTGTCAAACAAGGACGCGATGATAATCGTACTATTCAACAAACATTGTCTATTGCCTGGGAACTATTTGCTAACTTACCAAAAGGCGAGCTGAAAAAAATCGATGAAACATATATTACAAAATACCTAAAACAAGAATCAGCAGAAGAAGAACCCTCGGAAAAACAAGAGAAAGACACGAAATCTGAAAAAGAAAAAAAGACACAAACAAACACATCATAAAAAAACTATTCCTATGCCTGAAGAAATAATGGAAGGGGTCAACCCCACCCGTATGGAACTACTGGAAATACGAAAAAAATTAACCCTAGCTGAAAAAGGACATAAACTACTCGAAGAAAAACGGGATTCTTTGGTTGAACAATTTTTCACCATCATCGATAAACGCAATGAACTCAACCAAGACATCCAAAAACGATTCACAAATGCTTTTACCGCGTTACTTGATGCACAAATGATTCTGGGTGAATCACAGGTAGAAAACTACGCCAAATTGACACCAGCGCATGCAGAAATACGGTTCACTCAAGAAAACGTAATGGGCGTGAAACTCCCACGGTTAGATATTCCCGAACAACACAGAGAGCCTCCACCATACGGTATACTGGAGACCTGTGGACGCTTAGATGACAGTTACATGTTGTTCACAGAATTACGCAGTAAACTATTAGATCTTGCAGATGTCGAAGGCAGAATTAAAAGCCTGGCTACAGAGATTGAAAAAACCAAACGACGAGTAAACGTCCTAGAAAATAATCTGATACCTAAATTGAAAGCCACGCAAAAACACATTGAGATGCAATTAGAGGAACGCGAGCGGGAAGATTTCTTCCGCCGGAAACGAATCAAAGCATTAATGGAGGCAAAAAAACAATGACCGGTATCGAAGAAGACCCGGTTATTGGCCATTTGTTTGATACACCAGAAAAAAAAGCACGGTGGATATACCGATTTCGTCTCGCATACATCGCCTGGATTTGTTTTGTTGTTTTTGGCATTATGTTTATTGCAGTCTGGTTTGTTTTTTTAAAATAAAAAAACCTTGGAAACAAAGAAGTAAGTTACTCTGTTAACCAGGTTTCATCAATCCGTGTGTAACTGGTGATTTCTTCTTTTGTGAACCAGAGATTAATTTCAAACTCAGCAGTATCAGGTCCATCTGATGCATGTACGATGTTACGGCCGATGAATTGCCCATAGTCACCACGGATGGTGCCCATAGCCGCTTTCTGAGGATCAGTAGCACCGGTCATATGACGGATCATTTCTATCACATTGGTGCCCTCAAGAACCATGGCGACTACCGGAGACGACGTGATATAGTCAACGGTGGGTTCAAAGAATGGTTTACCTTTATGGATGTCATAGTGTTTCTCAGCAAGCTCTTTGGATACCTTCACCAGTTTCATCGCAACAATTTTAATTCCTTTTTGTTCAAAACGATGCAGAATCTCACCCGTTAACCCACGTTGCACTGCATCGGGTTTAATCATCACAAATGTCTGCTCTTGTGTCATATACTTGTAACTCCATATGCATACACTTTATTGTATGTGTATATCTGGTGATAGAAAAGGTGTTTATAGCATTAACGCTTGCTTTTTTTTAGAAGATTTCTCCCATAGTTAAATACAGGAGCAGACTTATCAGATTATAAGCGATATGCGCGATAATTGAGGTGAACAAGTTCCGTGTTTTATACACGACAAAACCAAGGACGATAGCTAAGAGAAACGTCACCACAACAGGGTATAGCTTGCCATAGGAGAAATGTGCGATACCAAACAACACTGAGGTTATCAGAATAGCAGTATACCCTGCATAGGATGGTTTCTGAAACCATTTTTTTTCCACTGCTACAGACTCTATTTTTTCAAGTAGGAACCCTCTGAAAAAAATTTCTTCGCCGATCGGTTGAAACGCGAGCAGATAAATCATTGAAACCGGTGAGAATAACTGCGCGATATCTTTGATGTTCCCCATATCACTTATTTGAGAGAGATCATAGTCTAAGGCGAGTAACATCATGCCAATAGCCATGGTGACGATAAACATGATGAACACTGTGAGAATCCCAAATACGACTGCTTTATCAAGGTTTTTCTTACGTAGTTTCATTCGTTGTAACGCTTGTTTCACTGAGATATCATTGACAATGATGTACCACATAAATGGTACCAATATCATAAACACGACAAAAATAACGGTTTGTATACCCACGGTGAACAGCTCTACGAACAACTGCATTTGATCAGGGATATCAGGTATCGTAGTGGCAGCTGACCAAAACGCAGAGATAACCGGTAAACCCAATAAAATGAAAAAACTGATCATAAGAAACAACGCAGGGATTACATGTATGGGTTTACGTAAGGTGAAATCCATCACACAGGATAATAAACAGGGTTTGAAAAAACTTTTGCTACAAAAATGTCGGTACAAATTAGAAACAAGTACCTTTGAACGTCGTGTTACCCTTGAAGCGTCTGAGTAGCAAAATACAGTACAAATATGATGAAATTAAACACGATCTGCGCGATAAACGCTGCATAGAGATTCCGTGTTTTAATCACAATATATCCTAATACGATTCCCATGATCACTGGTATAAGCACCGGGTACATGTTCCCATAGGTTAAATGCACCAGACTGTACAGCAACGCCGTGATGATCACCGCGATAGTACCACCCGCATATCCCTCAATTTTATCAAGCAAAAACCCACGGAAAAAAAACTCTGCACCCAGTGCTTGCACGGTTACCAGCAGCATCGCCAGTACCGTTAACTCTGAGCTATCCTCCATGACATTGCCAATAGCATCAGTTGCACCCTCATAGATGATCACCAAAACAAAGGCAATACACAGCACCACAACAAATGTTATAATAGCCCCAGCAACACCCCAGAGAATCGCGCGGTCCACTCCTTCAGCTCGTAGTTTCACCGCCTTCTTGATGCCAGCAGCATCATATTTATTCACCAGTACATACCATAACAAGGGCATACCAATAAATACCAGCAGAGAAATCAGCGTTCCAGCAATCGTAATATTTGAAAAATCAATAGCATCATACAACGGATACAACCCAAAATAGGTTAACACCGGTTCAACAAACAACAGAAAACACACCAGCAGCAACACTATCAGCCCAACGATATGCAATGGATTACGAATATTAAACTCCATTAAACATCAGAAACAGGTAATTATTAGATAAAACTTTTTAAATATCACACCTGTTACCCCCAGAAGGATAGAGTCTCTTATCAGGGGCCCGTAGGGTAGCTTGGTCGATCCTTTTAGCTTTGGGAGCTAGAGACTCCAGTTCAAATCTGGGCGGGCCCACTACGAATAATTAGTATATTTACAGGTGGTTCCCCGATTCAGCTATATAAATACATCGGGATACTTTTAAATTGGTGGTATTCTATCTGTTGTCTTGGAGGTAGAAAGATTATGGCATATACACATGAGGGGTGGACATTATACACCCGAGATGTAAAACTGAAAGGCGGTCGAAATCAAACTATTTACTTTTTCAGTAAACGCACACCAAAAAGCGGTCGACCAACAGACATGCCAAACGGGTACTCCGTTGGTGTGAATAAACGCACAGGTCTTCCGTATTTGAAAAAGAAATAGTCATTAAAAAATATTGGTATCAACTGATAAGCCAGAAGTATCATGGCTTATTTTTTTTCTTCTTTTTGAAATTTAATTTAAATCACTTTTTTAAAAGTATATTATTAAAAAAAGATAGGGGAGAGAATCGAATGTTATTTTTTCTTAGTTGATTTTTTCCCACTTGATTTCTTCTGCTTCTTTTTTTCAGCTGCTTTTTTTGCAGCCTTCTGCTGTTGTTGTCTTCGATAGAGATAGCCGACAATTATCAAGAATAGGAGAATAATGAGTATTACCAGGAACAGCCAGGTGTAATCTGCAGGTGTTTCTGTTTCACCTTCATGGTATTGTGTGAGTGTGTCGGTTTCTGGGTCAAAGATCCAATCCCAGGCTTCATCACCATCTTCGTCGATAAGGTAGCTGCCGTTGTCGAGACGTTCCACCGCGGTCATACCGGGGTGGAAGGTATCATAAACTCCATCGCTGTCATCATCGGTTATATAACCAATCTCGTTTGTTTTGTTAACCGGTATGGCGTCAATCCAAATGGTTAAGTCTGTTGCCTCTGAGTCGGTTTGGTTATCATTAGCGGTGACCGATAGGACGTATTTCCCTGCACTAGGGTAAGTATGATTTACTTCTGCAAGCGTTGCATTGGCTAAGAACATGGTGACCGTATCATTTGAGGCATCACCCCAATCGAATGTGTATTGTAGGTCGTCATCATCTGCATCAGTTGATAACGCAGTAAACGGATAGGAAACATCCTTGTTTCCGCCGAAAAAATCTTCTTCGATCTCTGGTGCTGTTACCTCTGGGGCAGTTGGTGGGTTGTTCGGTTGTAGAATGGTGACTTGCGCGGTATCGGTATCTGTTTTACCACCATCATCTTTAACTTGGAGTTTCACTGTGTACGTACCCGGGGTATCATAACTGCTGGTTGCAGTAGCTTCATCAGAATAATCAGTATCATAGGTGCCATCGTTATCGAAATCCCAGCGGTATTGAATATCATCATCGTCAGGATCAGAGCTCTCTGATCCATCAAAGGTGATATCGGTGCCAACCAATGCCTGGTAGGGGCCTCCAGCGTCCGCATTAGGAGCGTTATTAGTATCCGGTGTTGGTCCAGGTCCTGGTCCAGGTCCGGGACTAGGGCTTGCAGTTGGAGTGCCAGATGCGTTATCTGAGGGTTCGCCTTCTTTTCCAGCAAGATCAACTGCTGAAACACGATACATATAGGTTTGACCATTGGTAAGACCAGTGATTCTCTCCGTGGTATCACTTGAGTTTCTTAAGAAAACACCATCTTGATAGATTTTATAATGAGAAATACCTACATCATCTTCAGCTGCATCCCATGAAAGATCAAGTTTACCATCTTTTGCATCAGTAACCGTCAAACCTGTAACTTTATCAGGTGGACTCTCATCCTCGGAAATAGTAACATCTGCTGTATCGGTATTTGTTTTACCACCATCATCTTTAACCTGTACTTTCACAGTATATGAACCTGCGGTAGTATACGTAAACGTTGTAGTATCAGTTGTTAACCAGTCTGTATCATAGGTTCCATCATTAGTGTAATCCCAGCGGTATTCTTCAACGGTGCCATCCGGGTCAGAACTAGCTGATCCATCAAATGTTACCGGGGAATCTACCACACCAGTGTATGGGCCATTTGCGTCAGCTACTGGCGGTTCATTACCATCATCAACCGTGAAGTTCATGGTAATATAATAGAGCGCGATACCTGTTCCTTCTTGATCTTCCTCAGTTTTATCGATCGTTACTTCGTAAACATCAGTGCTACCTGCTACTGTAAAGGTTACAGTCGCACCCTGGTAGGGATAGTCTGAGAATCCTGCCTGAAGATTATGTCCATAGCCATCATCATCAGTTGTTATAATAGTTGTCGGATAGTTGTTTTCCGGATCTTTTGAAACATCAACATCAATGTTTTCGCCAGGATCTACAAATTCACCGTTGATATTCACTGTTCCAAGTATCGAATGAAACGTTACTTCCGATGCTTGAATAGAAGGTATTATTACGATGGTTGTTAACAAAAGCATTACAGCTATTAATATACTTGACACTATCTTACTTTTTCTCATAAGGGTCCTTCCCCCAATTTTATGATAAGGGTGATTTGTTTTCATAGTTTAAATACCTGTCTATTTGTTCTAGACTATAGTTCTAGTCAACGCCCATGTAATCAATGCCAGCCAGGATGTTATTGTAACATTGTTGTATTTCTGCTTCGGTGAGAGCATGATCAAATATCGCCACTTCATCAATTAATCCGTTAAAGACTTGAGATCCCATAAATGATCCAATTGAAATATTATGACTTGATGCCAATGCCCCACTATATCCGGGACCTGAGGTGGCTTCTGCAGGGCCGTCATCAACATAGATCTTAACCTGAGAGCCAGTATTGACCGCGACAACAAAATGCCATTGATTGTCCCGTACATCAGTACTTGATCTAAAGTCGGAACCCTGACCCCAAATGTTATGATATAAATTGTTTGGATAGCCATAAGAACCATGACCGGTATGTAACTGAATTGCTTCTCCGCTATCAAATGGAAGTCTTCCCATTATTTTATGTTCATTAGAAGATGTTGGTTCTGAAGGTCCTTTAATCCATGCCATCCACGTGTAATCGGCCTCAAAAGCAACTCCTAAACTATTGAAGAGTTGTACGTATTCACCACTTTGATCAAATTCCAAGCAATTACCTCGTTTTCCAGTCGTCCAATTTGGGCCCCCATATAATGTCCCTGCTCCGCTTTGTCCGGATGAATCTGCAGCAACTGTACCAGTTCCTTCGTCAAATTTCCAGTATCCTACAAATTCATAGTCAGGTATACCAACAGTAAATTGACTTTGTGCAACTCCACCCGCCTGTGCTTCTGGAGTTGGTGCTACATATATATTATAAGTTGTTGCTCCTTCCCTGTAAAAACTAGGTGGAATACCTAAGGTCCATTCTATCCAATTATCTGGGCATCCACCAGCAATATAATCAACAGGATTGTAAATAATTGTTGATCCTTCCCATACTCCTGAAGAAGCATTCCAGTAATATGTAGGATAGTCAATAGTATTTTCATAAGGAGTATAATATACTGCTATTGTAATATCTTCGATCTCAGGACATTCACATGTGTTTTCAACCATACCTTGTATTTCAAGAAATACATCACCATCTATTGATTCATCATTAGGATAAAATATTGTCACATCAGCTTCGCAGGGTTCTACAAGGGCGAACCAATTGGTATCTTCATCAAGTAACATTGGTGTATCGTGATCATAGGCAATTGCCTTTACATAGATGTGGCCATCAACGTCTGGAAACGCAGGCTCAGTATGAAGACTCCATATATATGGGTCGCCTGGTGTCCCTGCTCCTGTTCCCATTGTTTCTGTATAGTATGATTCATCTTGCCAGCTGAATGATGAGGTATTGTAGTAATATGTTTCATCTCCATCTGAGTAGTACATAGCTACAATTACGTTGTCAACATAGGTGTCAACATCATATGCAGTACCGTTTATGGTAAACCCTGGGTTTTCAGAGGGGGCAAATTCCATTCCGTTAGTTGGATTATCAATTTCGACAACGGGTGTAGAGTTTACTTGCCAAGGTTCTAAGGTTACATCCTGTCCAGGTACATCACTATCTATAATTGTAATCATATCAGCTCCTTCCTCATAGGTTTTGTTGAGTGCAAAACCAAAAGCTAATGGGTCTGTTGAACCACCCATTGGGAACAAACCAGCGCCAACATATAAGTCACCTGGAGCAACAGGTATTTCGTAGTGTTGTGGGAATTCTGGATATAAAAAGAGCTTATGATTCACGATATGATCTACTAAATCGGGATCGCCTAAGTCTAAAGGCCATTCATCAAAGACTACTACGTTGAGAATCTCATCTTCTAATTCTCCGTCATAGTATACCTCACCAGCAATACTATACGTCTCTGCATCACAAGCAGGTCCACAGATCGTGATATTATAGATATCTGCACTGGAATATTCATCATCATCTACGAGTATCGTATTTGGGTCATCACCGGTTACATTTCCACGGCCATCTGTTTTGGTAAACATATTAATAGATTGAATGGGGACATATATGAAAGGTTGTCCATCAATAAGATACGGATACATGCCTTCACCAGCGGGCATGACCTCGTGTGCTACACCATCAATCATAATTATACCATGATATTCCCCGGGGCAATCACCAGCTGAACCTATCGGATTATGGTCTCTGTGTTGAATTGATAACTTGCAGTCCTCTATAGTGATCCAATCACTTCCATCATGACATGCTGAATACTCTATGCATACTGGTTCGGGTTCACCTGCTGCACATGTTCCATCTAGAGTAAGATCGTAGAGAATTGGTGCATTATCTGGTGATGTTGATTTCATCGTTACTTTAATACTAATGTATCGACCATTTGGTGTACTAGTGAGTGTCCCACCATTTGTTGCATCTTCATACGGTGACCATGCCGCACCGTCATTTGAACTTCGAATTTTAACAGCTAGATTTGTATCTGTTGGCACATCTGCATTCCAGGTAACCTTATTCCATTGTGTATCTGCAGCTCCGGAATCATATATGACATCCCATGTACCACTTGCGACAGAACTAGCAAAACCTAAACCTGTTGCATCACTATAGGTATAAGGGTGAAGACCTGCATCAAAGACACCAAGATGGGTACCATCAGTACCATCGTATTTACACAGTTTACTTTCATCTCTATGAATTGCCCAAATATTATCATCCGAATCGACAACAATACCGCGAACTTCCGAAATGACTTGACCAGCTACCTCCCAAATTGTGACACCATCAGGTGAATATTTAGCTACAGTTCCATCAGAGGCACTCCCAAATGTGATATCACCTTGGGAATCTACTGCAATTCCTCGTGTATAATCAAAGGAATCGACTGGAGATGAATAGGTCTCTGTTGAGGAGTTAAATACAACATATGGGTAGTTACCCCCACAATAAACGAGGGTATTACCAAGTGAATCGTAGCTCAATGCTATACCATAAGTGGATGGGACAGAGTATGTAGTGTAGTCACTTGGATCGGAGGTGTTCATTTTCAGAATGTTACTTGACAATGATGATCCCCACAGATATCCATATTTATCGACAAGTGCCCCGTACGGAGTATGTGAACCAACACTATATGGACCGGCTAAAACTGCTCCAGTATCGGGATCCAATTTGTAATAGGTATGAGCACCATAACAACCGAGCCAGATATATCCCTCCAAATCAATAGCCAATGATCGCCCATAGCCATCACCATCAACATGTGTTGCCCAAGCGATTCGTTCATCAATAATTTCTTCAGGATCTATAATACCATTACTGTTGTCATCAGTCATCGGAAGCATTTCAGATTCTTGGATTTTGCCGTCATTATTTGCATCATACGATGTGTCTAATACTCCGTTACCATTACGATCGACCCAGTCGTCGGTATACACCTTTATAACGTCAGGATCGGAGGTATCAAAATGTCTATTAGCAACGTAACAGTTACCATCAGCATCAACACAGGTTCTTGAAGGAGCAGGGCCAGTCCATGCGCCATGATCTGCTAATGGTCCAAACCATGTATGATATCGAGCAAGTTCTTTATTTTCTTGAGTATCCCATTTTGATAAGCTGTCTTCGCCAGCATTTGCAACCCATAGTGTTGGATATGATGTTGTTTCTCCAAGAATGAGTTCTAACTGATCACCTGAAGAATCAAGTCCATTTATTGTTCCTTCTTCAAAATCAGAAGTGGTTGTCCATGTATGATCCGGGTCACATTCCCCTGAAGGAGACACAATGGTAAAGGTGTTCATATCATAGCCCATGTTTCCAGGGTAGTCATATGCCTGTGCGGTTATTGAAAACGTATGATCTGTTCGGTTACCCCAGATTCCAGTAGAGGTGTAGTAGTATACATTTCCGGTATCATATGTTGGTGTGAGCCATGTTTGTGTTCCCTGCCACATGGCTCCATTGTAGTACTCATCGGTGGTATCATCATGGATTTCAAGATATGTTTCAGTAATCCATGATTCCATATCCTCTGCGGTGAAATCTATGGTATCTGGTCCTTCAAGTCGCTCTTGTCCATCCTCGGGATCAATAATTTCAACTAGGGGTGGGCAATCATCCCAGAGGAAGGTTGATTCATCAATCATTGAGCAACCCGCTTTGTCTGTGGCTTTAGCAACTATCGTGTAGTTAATACCGCATGTGAAGATGATTTCACTGCTATTATACTCCCATTGTTGAATATAGTTAACCATATCAAGATTTGTGGTTAACCAGGTCGGTGTGGTTGTCCATGTCATTGTGCCATCATCCCAGTAGTAGGTTGTATCAGCTTCAGTATACATTATCTGTAGTTCCACTTTTTGTACACCAGTTTCGATGTCATAGGCCACACCAGATATTTCATCTAATGTATTAAGGATGAGATCTTCTTCACCCGCTGGCCAGGTTATCTCCACATATGGAGGCATTGTATCAGTGTAATATCGTGTTTTGTTAATCATATGTACCCAGTATTCTTCACCGGTCTTCATTGTCGTTAATCCTCCACCTATGCCTAAGATGTTGAATTCCCATACACGGGTAGTTGGGTTGTACCAGTAAACAGCATCATAGTGTCCATCGATTGATGCGAGGACTTCAGTAATTGTATGTCCACAGGCAATTCCTTGTTGAGGTAGGGTAAGACTGTTCCATCCCTCGTACATCCATTGATCATAGATAATCGTGGTGTCAACAATGAAGCTAACACTGTCTTCTGCACGGTTCCAGTATTCATCTTCTGCTCGTGCTTGTAGATCAAGTTGTTTGCCACTTTGGTAGATGTAGATTGGAATTTCTGTTGTGAAATAGGTTCCATCCCAAGTTACTGGATAGTACAGGTCTGGTGCACCGTAGGGTTGATCAAGCCAGATGGATACATTAAGATCATGATCCATGGGCAGTCCACCATAGGCTGGTCGATAAGCGTCAACGATAACAGTGACATACCGGTCTTCTGTTGAATCAAAGGTTTCTCCATCAAGTGGGTTCATGATGTTGATTACGACTGGCCGCCATTGTTGTTCATGGACTAAGGTGAATTCTTCTTCATCATAGGCACCCCAGCGACCATGGTTATCAAGTCCATGGACGTAGATAGTATATTCGCCGGGTTGCCATCCAGTGGTATCGATTGTAGCAGTGATATCTTCCATAGTTCCATCCCAGACTCCATCTACTGTTGTAAGCGGTGTACCGTTGCCATCTTCGCCTTTTATATTGATGTAGTATTCTGCACTAACAACTTCAGCAATAGTACTATGTACTGTTGCAGTGACCGTAAGTTCTGTTCCCACGATTGATGATGCGGGTGTGACATCGGTACCTGATGTGGTTGGACCAGGTAATGGTATGAGATCTACTATTGCTGAGTCACAGCCAGTTGAACCGGCTCTATCGGAGACACAGACTGTTAATGTTTGTTCGCCATCTGGTGCTCCTGCGGTTGGTAGTGTTCCTTCGCAACCACCCATGGTTGAATCATATGGGAGACTACCAATGTCAACACCTCCAAGGGTGAAATAACATGGTGTTCCAGAGACAATACCTGACAAGACATCGGTTGCGTTGACTTTCACATGAATTGTACCCAACTCAACATTGGTTTCAATGATTTCGACTTCAGGTGGCGTGTTATCAATGCCAATAAACACCAGGTTTTGATCCATGACAAAGTCCGCCCATAGATCTGATATTAATTCCATGCAGCCGGATTCACTATCACTTTCAGCGAGTGCTTGTATGACGATTGCATGTATCATTTCTCGGATGCTATCCCAGTCGTTACCAAGGTTGTCCTCTGCACCAGCAACAAATAGAGTGATACCGTCAGTGATACCGCTTTCTTCTGGTATGCAGACATTTCCTATGAATTCATGTGAGTCTGCATCATAGAGGAAGTTTGTGGTATCTAGTTCAACGATGCCGAATTCTGGGAAGATATCGATTAAGTACGCGTATCCCGGTTTACCATCTTCAATACCTACGGTACCACATTGTTCATAGCCGCAGTGTGGGCTGGTGATATCCTCAGAGAACACTACTGCGGGTATGCATTCTCCGTCAGCATACCAGCCATCAGTTGGTTTTAGCACGACAACGTGTGGTGGAGTGTCATCGACACGGTGGTATTGTATGGTTTCTTCTTCGATGTTTCCAAGGCAGTCAAATGAACTCCAGGTTATACGGTATGATCCTTCGTAGCATTCGTATTCAAATTGATAATAGGTGTCAACTAACTGTTTGAAAGTAAATGAAATTGAGTAGGGATCGTCTATAGCTCCATCATATAGGGTGACATCGTAGTCGCCATCGCAGTCCCAGTCCCATTCAACCTTGACGAAGAAACCGGTGACTCCAACAGCACAGGGATCTGCTTGATCAAGTGCGGTCAAGGTTATTTGGGTGTCTGAGGTAACCCAGTAATGTTCTCCCATATCTGGACCGTACATTTCATTTGGATAATCCTCAGCAGGGTAGGTTGAACCATTGAATGTTTTCACGGATACTGGTGGCTGGGAATCAACACGGTGGCGTTGTTCATGTGGCTGCTCAGCGTTTCCAAGCATATCAACGGCATACCATACAACCTTGTGTAGGCAGTCTTCGTAGATTTGGAATTCATAACTGGTTCCATCAACATTATGGCTCCAGAGCATTTCTTCAGCGTCGAAAACATTGTTGTTGTTTTCATCCCACCAGAGCTCTACATGAAGATAATCTATGCCAACGGCACACGGGTCTTCTTTATCTTCCGCGTTAATGGTTATCCAGGTGTCATTGTCACGTATCCAGAAATAGGGTATCTCATGATCTGCTAGTTCAAGTTCTGCGATATCATCCTCTGTTGCGACACAGTATGGATCATCTACTTCTTTCCAGCTCTCTGGTGGTGTACAGTCAACATAGTAGCGTTGATGATGAACCATTGTTGGATGACAGACATTGTCTTTTCCAAAGTAATAGAGATCATGGATGCAGTTTTCATCAAATATTACTGTTGCTGTATCTGCATTGATCCGATACCATAGGTATTCATAGATATCTGGGTTTTCATAGTCTGATCCATACATTTCAAAGAGTTCTTCACCTGATACTATGTCAGTGCCAGGTTCTGTTGGATATTGTGTTCCATTGAATTCATAGCGCCAGAAAAGTGATTCAACTCCAGCGTCACACATGCCGTCGTCTGTGGCATTTATCCATATTGGTGTTCCGCATCCTATGTAGTTCTGTTCGTTTAGATAGACATAACCATCTGTTGGATGTTCTTTTGAAATTTGTGGTGGATACTCATCAACATAGAAGGTATGTTCATTTATAGATCCATGATTGGAAACGTTATCTTTTGCAAAATAGTAAAGATCATGTTGGCATTCCTCATTGAATGCAGCTGTTGCCATGTCGTCGTCAACCCGGTACCACCAGTGATCAAGTATTTCTGGTTCAGTGTAACCATACTGTGCTGCAAGTTGTGTTCCGTTTATCGCAAATTGAGCGTCCTCCTGTGGATATGAGTCATCCTCGAATTCATATCGCCAGAATATTGATTCAATACCTGATGCACAGTCGTTTTCTGGGAGATCTTCAGCATAAATATCTATTGATTCTCCTGCTTTGATATAGCTTGAGTCCGGGGTGATTGGTATGTACCCATGGTCGCCGTCATACTCGAACCATGTATCTGGTCCAGTGCAATCAATATACCAGGTTGAGTCATAAATATCGGTACGCTGACAGACATTGTCTTTGGCGAAATAAATGAGTGTATGGTTGCATTCTTCGTCAAATATTACATTGACAGTGTTATCATCGACTCGATACCAGTAATTATCAGTGATTTCCGGAACATCATAGGCATCACCATATAGTCCCACAAGGATTGATCCGTCTATTGCGGTTTCTTCTCCTTCATCTGGATATGAATCACCGTTAAATTCATACCGCCAGAATATTGATTCTATTCCTGCTGCACATGGGGTATCTTCAGGCTCATCATATGCTGAGATGTGAATCGGCAGACCGCATTTCAAATACTTACTTGTATCTGTTTCATAGAATCCATGGGTTACCTGTGGTGGTAAATCGTATACTACAGGTGGCATATCGTCAACAAAGAACGTATGTTTCTTAACGTCAGTTCTATGGCACACATTATCTTTTGCCCAATAATAGACATCATGTTGACATGCGAAGGGGAAAGCAACTGAAACTTGAGTAGAATTATTGAAATACCACCAGTTTTCAGTGATATTAGGATCCGTATATCCATACTGTGCTGCAAGATAATCACCTGATACTACCCCAATATCTGGCCCCATTGGGTATTCTTGCCCGCCATATTCATATCGCCAGAATATACTTTCAATACCAACGGCACAGTCATTATCTGGATTGTCACTTGCATTTATTGTAAATGTTGCACTACCTGCTTTCAAATATCCTGATTCGTCATTGATTGGATAGTATCCATGTCCTGGGAGGTCAAGCCAAACATCAGGTTCTGAACAATCAACATAGATATCAATCATTTTAAGATCGCTGCGGTGGCAAACGTTATCTTTAGCAAAGTACCATACATTATGTTGGCATTCTTCGTTGAAATGAATATACATTTCATCATCATCAACACGATACCATACATAATCGGTAATGGCAGAAATATTATAGTCTTCTCCATATAATTCAACAAGATCCATACCATTTATAAAATTGCATCCTGGATCGGCTTCTTCCGGGTATGAAATATTTTCATAATCATATCGCCAGAAAATTGATTCGATTCCTGCCATACACTCTGTATCGGGTAGATCATATGCATCTAATTTGAATTGCGTACCACATTTGATGTGATCGCGTAATAGATCATCTTGATAATATCCGTGTGCGTCTTCATCAAATTCGACATTTATTTCAGGTGATGTATTGTCTACATAATAGGGGTTATAGGCAAGGTCAGTTCGTTGACAGACATTATCTTTTGCAAACCAATAGAGCTTATGGTAGCATTCTTCGGTGAACATTATCTCGACTGCGTCGCTGTCGACACGATACCAATAGTAATCGGTAATGGCAGGTATATTGTAATCGCTGCCATAGTCGGTAACAAGATCTGATCCGTGTATACTACCAGGACCAGCGGCATTCGGGAATAGTGTGTCATTCCATTCATAGCGCCAGAAGATTGATTCGATTCCGGCTGCGCACTCATTGAATGGTTTGTCTGCAGCAGAGATAGTGAATGGTGTATTGCATTTTAGATGAGGTTTAAGGATTGGTGATGCACCACTCTGATCGAGTTCCTCAATATAATACCCATGTTCAGGATACGCATAGTACAATTGTGGTTCGGTACCATCAACATAGAATCGTAAATTGTAGATTTCACTTGGATGACAGACATTGTCTTTTGTAAAGAAATAGAGATCATGCATACATTCTTCTTGGAATGCAACATCAACTGTTGCTGAGTCTTCTCGATACCAGTAATAGTCTGTTATTTCTGATATATTGTAATCTTGACCATAGTCTGCTACGAGTTGAATTCCGTGCACTATTCCCGTGTCATCATCTAATGGGTAATGATCATCATCGTAATCATATCGCCAGAAAATAGATTCAATGTCAGCCTGACAGAGGTTATCTGGGTTGTCATATGCGTTAAGGGTTATTGGTGTGTTTATTTTTAAATGATCTTCGTCTCCAGTGTAATACCCATGTCCAGGATATTCGACTTCCATGTATGGTTCGGTGTCATCCACATAGTATACTTGGTGGTGATGCTCATGGTTGCCGATATGATCTTTAGCGAAATAGAATAGATCATGTCTGCATTCTTCCATAAAGGTGATTGGTGTGGTGTATTCATACCACCAGTAGTTTTCTACATCGGGGTTTGATACACAGTATGGTACAAGAATTGTTGCGCCATCGATAGCATCTGGGTCACCGGGTTGTGGGTACATGGTCCCATTCCATTCGTATCGCCAGTAGAGCCCCTGTAACCCAACATTACACGTATCATCTGGCATATCATAGGCTTCGAGTGTTATTTCCTCACCGGCTTTAAGATATCCAAAGGTATCATTAATACGCATATATCCGTGATCTGGATGTGTTTTAATGATTTCTGGTGGTTCTACGTCAACACGGTGTTGTTGTTTCGTATGAGCACCAGTGTTGCACATGATGTCTTCTGCCCAGTACTCTAATTCGTACCATCCAGACAGAGGGAAATGGTATGTGTATCCTACATAACCCTCTCGTAGATCAGTATCTGCAGAGCATCCATCTTCAACATAGATGGTACTTATGACGTTCATAGCACCCGTGTCGTTACAGGTTGTTGGTTTCCACCATACTTTAATGGTAAGACTTTTTACAGCCGTACCATTGGGGAGACAACAGCGGTCATAAGTTGAAAATTCAAGTGGTGTTGCCATCGTCGCCCAGGGTGGCTGTATAACACCGACACCGTATTGTGGGCAGCCAACTTGTTTTATGACCTTGGGTGTACATTTATCAACAAATAAGTCAACACTGAAGAGACCCTCAGTGTTCCCTGCTTCATCCCAGCATTGATACCGTATTTCATGAAGACATTTTTCATTCAAATAAAATTCAACATGGGTGATACCATCATCTTTTCCGTCATCTTCGTCATAAACGATTGAGTGATATTCTTCTAGTTCAACCCAGGAGATTGTATCAGCATTTAGATCTTCTGCAACCCAAACTGAGTATTCTATGCGATCACTACCAGAATCGTCGTCGATTGATGTGATACTTATTGGCGTACATGGGCCGACTACATAGTAGAGATTTTCACGCCATATACGGGTAATATTTGGGTTGCCAATTTCAAAGATTTGTTCTGGAGGGATATCATCGGTTTGTTCGGTGTTGTTGAATTCAGCATAGATTGCACAGTTTGTTGCTACTGGTATACAGTTTACAGAGTTGATCCCTTGCACTCCAACAGGGTTATCCGCACAATCATAGGCTACCGCATTAACAAAATTAAATCCAGATTGAGGTGTTTCAGTAATGTTTACGTAAGCCGTCTCAACGCCCCCATCCATTTCGATGTCAAAAACGATGTAACCATCAGGACCAGTGAAACCAGAGGTTGGTGTAGACGTTCCACCGGTTACGGAGGCAGTAAATTCCCAGTCAACCGCAGGAAAACCATCAACAAATTTCCTCACGGTTACTGTTCCACCACAAAGTTCAGCAGAGAGATTAGCAAGATCATTTGCTAGTTGATCAAAATTTGAAGATATATACGCATCAGAACTTGAAATTGCAATGAGATTCTCTGCATCCAAGCTATCTCCAATTCCCAGAGATATAATTCGGATTCCTTGACTTTTAATCTCGTTTGCGACTTGTACTGCATGACCTACGGGTATCGGATGTCCGTCAGTATATTGACAGCCAGGCCCGCCGAAAATAGTGTTAGGGTTTCCATCAGAAGCAAACACGATTAAATCTGGTTTATCCATACGAGGATCAAAGGTATCATTTGCTTTCATTAAGGCACCTTCCCAGTTTGTACAACCACCGCCTGAAGCACCATTAATAGCACTTTTTAAGGCGGTAATATTACTAGTAAATGGTTGAATGATACTAGCAGTTGTACCAAATTGTACAACACTCATCATTGTTGGAGTTCTTGGTAAAAATGCATCAACAAATCCCACGAAGGCATTTTTCATTGTGGATAATTCACCAGAGCTAATACTTCCTGAGACGTCTAATACTAGGCAGATATCTATGCCACAGGATGCAGATAACTCAGGGTTTTCCTCTGAGATAAATACGTTGGCAGTATCGGTGTCATTGCAATCATCGTTATCGGTAACTCGTAGAGTTGCAGTGTATACTCCTGCAGTATTATATGTGTGGGCAGTATTACTCTCAGTTGTTGAAGACCAATCGTAGGTTCCATCGCCATCAAAATCCCATTCATAGAATACAATATCTCCATCCGCGTCAGAACTTGCAGATCCATCTAAGGACAGAGAAGTTCCAACAACTTCATAGTATGGTCCATTCGCGTCTGCAGATGGTGGAATACAATCATTTACAGCGTTTGCTGGGGTTATGATCCCAGTTATGGTCGATATTGATGTTAAAACCATCAGCAGAGCAATGATGCTGCAGCTTATTTTTTTGAAAATATAGCGTTTACTATCTGATTGGGTTTTCATAATTTTTGTGCCTCCGCTTAATTATTTTTATTATCATTTCCCAATATTTTTTGGAAATTAAACGAAAAAGCAATATTTTGGGTATATATAAATGTTACTATAAAAATAATACCAATTGAATTTTATTTTATATTTTAATATTTTTCGAAGTTAGCTATTTGATTAGCTACCTATAGGAGAAAAGTAATGAGACCTGCACTCATGTCTATTTGTTTCAATACTATCATTATAGAAAGTTGTTCTAGTTAAAAGAACGTCACGTTAGGTATTATATAAATCTTATTATTTTATTTCTACAATTATAGCAATATTTTTGGTATATTAATGATATCCAAAAAAATGTCATATATAGCATGGTTGATATTGATAATTAGTATACTATTGTGTAACAAGTGTCATTATAAAAATGTAATATTTTTAAAGTGTATAAAAGTATTATACAATTTAAATGAATTCATTTTATGATATAGCGGCTTCAGGTAATTTATTCTATCAAATATAATTGTGTATCTCTCTACACTACGACTTAATACGCGTATAATTTTTTTCAAGATGGATCATATCATATTTGATATAGTTGACGAATAATTATGTTGTATCACCTACTATATATGATTTCTGAAAATACTTTTATTTTAGTAAGAAAGGCAAAACACTCAAGCAGAATACGCGGTTTATGCCATGTAATAACCAGGCACCAAGGAGATTATGTGATTTACGAGTTATCTCAGTAGTTAGTATGCCTTGCAAGGTAGTTGGTATTAACCACAGGCTAGAATAATGTTGCGGATGCATTAAAACAAAACTACTCACAGAGGTTATATATGCTATAGGCAAAGTGGTTTTTTTCAATAAAAATAAGAATAGGATACCGCGAAAGAGAAATTCTTCTGTTAACGAATCTAAGAAACTCCACAATGCAGCAGTTAGTGTTGCAGTGTTTACAATCTGCAATTGGATAAAAACAACAGTTGTAATACTTATCATTAGCGGTAAAAAAAGTAGGGCGTATCTGATACTTTTCGAAG
>CAZRMY010000006.1:0-37706 GCA_964601295.1 uncultured Thermoplasmatales archaeon
GCGCCGGTAGTTTTTTTTTTTACCGACGAATAATTACAACCACTGCAATAATACCAAGCACTGCGATGAGCCCAATAACACCTGCAAACAACAGCAAACTTGAGTTGTCGCCACCATCTCCATTCGGTGTTACTTTTGCCTCGATGGTCATAGTAATGGTATCGGTGTCTGTTCCGCCTTCATCATCTGTAACCGTAACTGTGACCGTGTATTCTCCTGCTGTCGAATATGTATGTGTTGGATTCTGCTCAGATGAACTTGTACCATCGCCGAAATCCCATTCGTATTCGTAGGGGTATGATCCATAGTCAGCATACGCGGTAAAATCGATTTCTTCGCCAGTTGTTTCTTCCGTGTCCACTGGATTAAGGATTTGTACAACAGCGGGTTGATCTGCTGCTAAATCTGCAAGTATAGCAAAATTTTCAAGATTTTCCTCGTCACCAGTCATGAGTTCTGACAAATTAAATTTCATATATTGTGTTTGGATGTCAATTGTATCATATTCCTCGCTGGTGTTCTCAAGTTCAAAATTAAGTGTCAGCGTGTTATCCACCACGGAAAATGTTGTAAGGTTTTTTGTTATTTCGTTTCCTTCTGTGTCGATGTAGCTTAAATTGAATAAGTTATTTACATACGCTCCGTAGTATTCGCTGGAAGTAGTAGTTAAAATAAATGTATACGCAACAAGATCTATATCTAAATTGAAATTACTTAAATCATCCATATCGTCAATGTTAGGGCTTTCGAATATCGTTAGATCGGAGTAGTCGCCGCGGTTCTCGATAATGCCGTTAACTGAGATCTGAATGGTGACATCGAGATCATCTCGACTGTATGCAAAAGAGGCGATATCAATATTATCGACATCAATGTACTCATTCTCTGTTACAACCTCGCCATCTGAAGAGATGACATCCCCTGGTGCATCATTTATCAGTATACTCTCATCTGCTGCCGTGCTGGGAATACTTGTTATTGCTAGAAGACTGCATATCAACAACGCTAACAATATCTGCTTACCTTTCATAGTTTTTTCACCTTTTATTTATAGTAACTTTTAGTAGAACAGTTATTTACTAGGGTTATTTAAGAATATTGCTTAAAAAATGTTACTAATCCGCGGTAGTTGTGGTGGTTTCAAGAAGGTCCAGGAATGTTACGATCATTTCAGTTTTTTCTTGAAATCATCCATAGTGGTGATGATATCATCAATAGAAGATTCGAGGGTGCCTAAGGTCTCATGGACTTTGTCGGTTACTATTGCTCCCTGAGCAGATGGTGCGATTACGCCATCTTTTTCTAAGGTTCGCAGTGAATATCTGATCATATGTTGCGGATGTCCGGTTATTTTGGACAGCCGAATAATGCCAATTGGCCCATGGTCTTTGACTGTTTTGAGTACATCAAGATGTCTGCCAAGAAGTTCCACTTCTTTAGCTGCAACACTTGTGATGCGACCCGGCGATTTACTATCTTCGTCCAAATGTACTTCCCCCATAGTTACTTGTTAACACACGTAATACACTCATGCTATATAAATGCATGGTCCGCTGCATGTGTCCGGTTCTTAAAAGTCCACAAAAATATCTTTTATAGCAGCATCATGTGAATTATTGGCACAATATTTAAATATGAGGAACAACAAAGATATTTAGGTTTGATGAGCATGAGCAACCCTCCTAAAGTACACAAAGAAGCACCGGCCTCTTTCCCTCAACTATCGGTTGATAACATGGACCTACCCGCGTTGTTACACCACTTCGAACAACTTGGGCAATCACTGGTATACTACAGCAAAATGACCAAACCATGACATACTAACGTACTTTGATACGGGATCATTTATCAAAGAAAAAACTATAATACCTACCACCGACATTCACTGCAGCATGGCAATCGGATTTGCACTCTTAAGTATAAGTCCACTCTACGAAAAAGAAGTCTATGAAAGCCTGGGTAAAATACCTGAGATAATTGAGGTACACCCCTTATTTGGGGAGTTTGATATACTCGTTAAGATTGAATGCGCTGATATGGATTCAATTGGTAGCGTCGTTATCAAAAAAATC
Source organism: uncultured Thermoplasmatales archaeon (assembly GCA_964601295.1). Lineage (GTDB taxonomy): Archaea > Thermoplasmatota > E2 > DHVEG-1 > DHVEG-1 > CAZRMY01. The sequence continues at coordinate 2,073 of CAZRMY010000006.1, forward strand.
CGTTCACTTAAAGGCATCATGGATACTAAAACCCTGATTGGCACCAAAAGTCTGAGTGGAGAATAAACACGTCGTTGCAGAGGCGTATTGGCTTTCTTCTACTTTTCGTCATTTTTTTTGTTAGATTGATGGGCGAGGTAGCGAAAACGCTGCCCGATGATAGCAAGTTCTGCGATGAATCGTATTTCAGATTGTTCTTGCCTACTGGACACAGATCCAACAACTAACATTTTTTTGGTTCCCCCAATGCTGGTATCTCAAACAACTTTTGTGTTGCTTGTTAACACCATTCAATATATACCTTTGTAATCGCTACTTTAAATAATTTTCTATTATTTTAAAAATATTTTTATTTATAATATATATTAATAATTCTACTTTGCTGTCATAATATAAAAAACGCTAATGGATCTGTCGGTGGGTTGGTGTTATTGTCACACGACGTTCACTTTGTGGTGATAGCTCAGCAGTAACATACAGTTCCACCAACTCCGCATTCGATCGCTGCATGGCAACACACGCGTTTTCTACGGTATACTCACGTTTAGGTAACACAAATTTCAACAATGTGGACACATTCATCTCAAGATCATTGGTGATTTTCGCTGATGTGAACAATGGATTAGAAATTATTGTATAATCAAGATGATAAGAGGGAATGGAGAAATCGGGTTCTTTATAATTATAGGAGGTGATCACTCCATCTGTAATCTGTATCTGCCGATAACCCCAATAACCGTCTTTCTCACGGATTTCACTTTGCGGAGTAGTTGTTGTAATAAAAACTGTATCATTAACTATGTTAACCGTGTCATTATGGATATGGCCCGCAAGCACCATATCAACATCATGCTTGTCAATAAGTGAGAGCAGCTGTTCTCGGTTCTCATAATGACGACGAAGCAATGAGTCACCTTGCGTGTCCCATAACGGGCTATGATGCAGAAACATAAAAGAAAGCGGGGATTCAGCTGCATCAAGATCTTGTTCAATCCAACTGAGTTGCTCATCACTAATCGAGCCACCCCAATTCAAGGGTATACTACAAAAAGTAAGCCGAAGCAGTTTAGTCATATCAAACGAGTTAATTGAAAGAAAATGATACGCACCATAGTCAAACGAATAATATAACGGTCCAAAATAGTCTTGCCAATACTCAAACCCATCCTCTAACAAACGGTTATATCCATCATGATTACCTGGTGCAAGAAACGTGGGTACATCAAATAACTGTAACATCTGATAAAACAGTTCATACTCACGCTGATATTCAAAGGGGTATATCTGTCCATACACTAGATCACCAGAGATAACCACGAAATCAGGATGTAAGAGATTCACTTCTTTAATACATCTCAAAATACTCCTATAGCGCAAGGTTTCACGAAAGTTTTCAGCAAAACCACGGGGGTCACCCACATGAAAATCAGTGATATGAATAAAGGTAAACGTGTCAGTGAATTCCTCGACAACTTGTACAGCACGAGGCTCCGTTTCAGCAAAAAAACTCCCATTTTGATTAAACAAAAATGTGAGATTATACAGTTCCTCTGGAACATCTGCAGGTACTTTAACCTCGACAAACCACCGTTTATTTTCCTCATACACATTATCAACTGGCAACCAAAATGCATCAACAACTGGTTCATACGCGGTAGCAATATACACTAGAACCTCATCAAACAATTCATCTGCGGTAAAAGAAAAAGTAGCGGCCCCCTTGGATACCACAAAACTAGGACACGACGTACGAGGATAGTAAATCTCATACGCACCATTAGACTCATAGGCAGAACGCATGACATCCTCGTCATACTTTGTTACATGGCTTTCCGTATGCAATTCACGTGGCGTTACCAACCCAACAGTTATCGTTCCACTTGAAACTACTAGGAAACATATGATAAGACAGCTCGCTAACCATTTCGTAGGTACCATTTGGTCCACCTATACATTTAACAATTATGCATTCGAATATTTTATTTAACTTATAGATAGTATCTTTTTTATTAAACCTCTGTTAATATAATTTATGGTTAACTATATACATCAAAATCACGATTAAACCATAACTACTGGAAAAAAGGAGCGGTAAGGATTTCTGGGTACATTGTCACCAAGAGGGTAGGGGGGGGGTAATTATGAATGGCGTGCAGTAGGAACCCGTAGTTAATCCTTACAATCTCGCCCGATTCATAACCTGTGTATAAATATATTCCCATAAATTTATATAATTTACATATTTCTATGTATATTGCAACCTTCTCACCAAAATTTTAATCAAATCCTCAGAATAAAAACATTTATCTACCATCATGTAAATGTGTATTTTCTGGGGGATATCTCATACAAAAAATATCCATGACTCTGCTCATACTTGTACTACTCCTTCTCCTACCTATAGCAACTGCTGTTGATACCAACCCTGCTATAAACCAGAATGTCCAACAAACTACTTCATCTGGGAGTATGCCCACTTTCTTCGTAAACATCAACAATACCGAAGGACCATGGGATGGAAGCCCTGCAGCACCCTATCAATACATCAACCAAGCGGTAGCAAATGCAACCACAGGATATACCATTTATGTGTACCCTGGAACCTATCATGAACACATCATCCTTGATAAAAAACTGACCTTACAAGGCACCAGTCAACACACTACTATTATCGACGGCGATTACACACCCATCATTATAGAAGTTAACGCAGATGCATGCCAAATACAACAGTTCACCATTCGAAATTCAGGAGGCTACCATGACAACGCAGGAATTATGATAGACTCAGACCAATGTATTATCCACAATTGCACCTTCCATCGAACAAAAACCGGTGTATACCTAAACCGTGCACAACACACACTCATAAATACGTGTAACTTTCACACCAATGGAGGGGGAATCCTCTTGTTGCAATCATCACACACACATCTAACCAATTGCACTTTATCACATAACGCTCTTGGTCTGCATGTCGAACACGCAACAAACACACATATAAAAAACATTGATGCAAACACCTGCGGCATCGGCTGTTTCATAAACAACTCAGACACTATAGAAATAATACACAGCGCTTTTTACGACAACAACGACAACCAAGGCGGCATCTTCATCACACATTCACATAACATCCACATCACCAACTGCAACATCCGACATAACGGATTAGGCATCAAAGCCACCAATTCCACCCGTATCTGGATCACATACTGTACGCTCTACTGGAACACCCATTTCGCAGTTATCATCGATCAAAACTCTGCTGATATCATCATACTCAACTCTCATATACACAGTAATTTCCGCTATGGTATTTATCTTGAAGAACACAGCACCGCACACGTACAATACTGCAACATCCATAATAATACACTTGAAGGGATATACGCTGAAAATTCCCTATGCACCGCCACAAACAACTGGTGGGGCGCACTACGTGGACCATCATTTTTTGACGTAGGACGAAATACCCGTATCACCCTCATCGGTGGACACGTTTGGTACATACCCTGGAAACCATTATCAATACCCAACTGTGGCGCCACCTGGGCACTCCACCCTTCACATCCTCCACAACCATACCCCTCACCAAGATGGACACCTATAAAGTTACCTGGCAAAGACACTGATGACGATTCCGTCCCAGATTGGTGGGAAAACAAATGGGGATATGACCCTACAACTTGGGAAGACCACCAAGAGCTAGACCCTGATAATGATGCACTAAACAACATCGAAGAATGTTACACCGACGAATATGGTTCCAACCCCTTCTACAAAGACGTCTTCATTGAATTCGACTGGATGACACCACAACAACCGGGAGCACCCTCAAACAAACCCTCAGAAATGCTCCTCCATAAAGTACAAATCCTCTTTGAATATCACGATATCCATCTCCATGTCGATACAGGACAATACGGCGGCGGCGAAGAAATACCTGATATCTCAGGATTCTCATATGCAGACCTCAGAGACCTCTACTGGGATTACTTTTTACACAACGATCTCAACAACCCGCGCAAAGGAATCTTCCACTACTGTCTTGTCTGCAACTACGGCCCCGGAGCAGGATTCATGTTCATGGGTTGGGACCAACTAGACAGCTTTGATATCTCAGCATCCATGCAACAAGAAAAACAACCACAAATACCCCGTGAAACACTTATCCTACACGGTGCAATCCATGAACTCGGTCACACCTTTGGCCTCACCGTTGAAGACCACGGAGGAAATGACAACATGGGAGCCACCAATATTTTCTCACGCCAATGGTTCAAATACCATAACTACAAAAGTGTCATGAACTACCTGCACACCTACCGTGTTATCGCCTATTCAGATGGTGACAACGGTCCCGGTGATTTCAACGACTGGGAACACATTGATCTCTCGTTTTTTAAAAACAGTCACCTTGAATGGCCGTTATATTAACACAAAAACGTCAGTCTTCTTTCCATTTGGTTAACAGCACACCAGAGATAAAAAACACCGCAGCAAATAATACCACAACCCCTGTGTTAATTAAAGCCTCAGTAGCATCCAAATACACCATAGCGTTGCGCAACCCTTCATTAACATAATACAAGGGTAACACACGAGCAAACGCTTGCAAAGCCTCAGGCATTTGTTCAAGAGGGAAAAACGTTCCTGCAAGAAACATCATCGGAAAACTAATAGCACCACCAGCGGTATCCGCTGTTTCCTCTTCCTTCACAAACCGACCAATTAACATACCCATACCTGAAAACAAAAAACTGGTAGCAATAATAGTTATAACAGCAAGTGGTGTAATATGGACGTTCACATTCCACACTAGCACCCCAACGACTATAATGATTACTGCTGTAATAAAAGATAAAAACAACATGAATAACATTTTAGCAATCATCCATTCAGACCGAGTGATAGGTGTTGTTAACAGTTTCCGTAAAATACCTACTTTACGATACTTCGTGTTCCGTTCAATACTCCCATAAATACTGGTTTGCATGATTGTAAAACCAATCATACCTGGGAGGAAAAAATCAATGAAACTATAATCATCAGTAATGGTTGTTTCCTCAGTTAACGAAATAATATTACTTCCCCCGGAAAGATTCATATTCATCTCATGAATGATCCCCTGAATAATACTCTGGACCACCTGACTGGTTTGCTGTTCACCAGGATCATAATAATACGTCAGCGGCACTGATGTAGATTCACCGGTAAACGAGGATTTCACAGCTTCATCAAATCCTTCAGGGATAACCAACAACCATTTAATATTCTCTTCATCAATATACGCTAATACATCATCCCCATCTGAAATCATCTCAAGTTCCATTATACCGGTTTTGTTCAATGCTTCAATAAAACCTTCCGATGTTTCTGTCTGATCTAAATCCTGAATATGCAATGAATATGACACATCCTCTGCACCCGAAAAAATCGCGCCAAAAATCAAAATCAACATCACTGGAAACACAATCGTCCAAAACAAGGTGCCTTTACTCCGCAGCCACCCCTGAATACTTGCCTTCAAATCCGATAGGATCACTTCAAGCCGCATTGGTATCCTCCACAAGACGCGCGCCAGTCAAACTCAAAAACACCTCCTCAAGATTAGAACGACGAATATCAATACCAGTATACTCAACGCATTCATGACGGAGCAACGACAGAATTTCAAGCACACGGTCTTTATGGTCAATCACCACCTCTACATTGCCATTACCCTGAGGCGTAGCCTCTAAACCTATATCATGTAACTGCTTGATCGCCTTTCCTTTTTCACAATTTTTAATGGTTAAAATACTACCGCTCCCATATGTTGACACCAGCTCATCAAGAGTGCCCTCCGCAATTATTTTGCCTCTATGCATTATCGCAATATGATCTGCTAAATACTCCGCTTCTTCCATGTAATGCGTGGTAAGAAACACGGTTTTACCCTGCTTCTTTAACCCAGCGATAACCTCCCAAACCTCACGACGTGCTTTTGGATCAAGACCCGTTGTCGGCTCATCCAAAAACACAATATCGGGATCATTCACCAACGCAATAGCAACACCCACACGCTGTTTCAACCCACCAGACAAATTACGATACAGCTTATTTTTATGATGATTCAAATCCATAGCATCCATGATTACACGTATATCTGCTCTCCGCCGATACAACTTCGAATAATACTCCAATGTCTCCCATACGGTCAATAACTCAAACGACGAAAATTCCTGCGGAAGAATGCCTATACGCTCTTTAATTTCATTGAACCCATATCTAGTATCTTTACCCAATAACCAAATAGCACCGGTAGACGGCGTACGAATCGCTTCAATCATTTCCACCGTTGTTGTTTTCCCAGCTCCATTAGGGCCAAGAAACGCAAAAATTTCTCCTTGTTTAACCTGAAATGAAATATGATCAACCGCTACTAACTCACCGTACATTTTCGTTAGATCCTGAACAGCAACAGCTACATCCCTAGCTGTGGGCTGCCGCTGAATCTTTATGCGACCTTGTGTACCACAGTGGGGACAAGTTAATCTAACTGTTTCACCGGGTTCCCCTGCTGCTGCAATGACTGTTTCGCACTCAGGACATCGTACTTTCTGTTCAACCATCAACAACCTAACCTAAGAACCACTTTTAATAGATGATACCGTATAAAAACAACCTATAAAGCTTTTATCACAAACATTTGCCATATAAGTTAATCATAAAAAGACAATATAGTATATGACATAAATTCTTGGAAATTCTGAATAAGAAAGAACTCTTTTGCTTTTCAATCATTAGGATTCTTAATCTTCCAAGAACTTTTGTCACTTACTAATATATCATAATCTTTATCTACACCATCTCTCATCTAAACTAACAGCATAACTCACTGCGACCACCTTATACAACTAAGGAGAAGGTAACACACCATGGAATTAAATTTTATCCAAGGTTTACTAAAACCTGCACAAACAAAAATTGTCATGTTAATATTGGACGGAATCGGTGGACTTCCCCGCCCCACGGATAACAAAACAGAGCTGGAAGCCGCTGAAACACCCCATCTTGACGCGTTAGCCAAAGAAGGTATATGTGGACTTCACCAACCTATAGCAACAGGCATCACCCCCGGTAGTGGTCCGGGTCATCTCGGATTATTTGGTTATAACCCACTATCTTACCAAGTAGGACGTGGTGTGCTTGCCGCACTTGGTATCAACTTTGACCTACAACCACACGATGTTGCAGCCCGTGGTAATTTCTGCACACTCGATGAAAACGGGCTTGTAACTGACAGAAGAGCAGGTCGTATATCAACAGAGAAAAACCGGGAACTCTGTAAACTCCTCCGTACTATCAATCTACCAGATGTTGAAGTCTTTGTTGAAACGGTAAAAGAACACCGTTTTCTTTTAGTGTTACGCGGTAAAAATCTTCATGGCAGCATCGCTGACACCGACCCACAAGAAACTGGTCATAAACCACTACCACCTCGAGCAACAAGCGAAAATGCTCAACACACTGCCGAATTAATCTCAATATTCTTACAACATGCACAAAAGAAGTTAGCAGATCATCACCCTGCTAACATGGTACTCCTGCGAGGATTTTCACAAAAACCCAGTTGGCCCTCCTTTAATGAAGCATATGGTCTTAAAAGCGCTGCAATCGCAGGTTACCCTATGTACCGGGGTCTTGCCAAATTGTTAGACATGACCCTCCTTGATACATCGCCAGACATACACGATGAAATAACTGTTTTAGAGCAAAACTGGGAAAAATACGATTTCTTCTTCATCCATGTTAAACCCACTGACAGCGCTGGGGAAGACGGAGATTTCGATCGCAAAACCGCCGCAATCGAAGAAGTAGACAAACATATACCCCGAATTCGCACATTACATCCAGATGTCATTATTGTCACTGGTGACCATTCTACCCCTGCACAGCTAAAATATCACAGTTGGCATCCCGTCCCATTACTCCTATGGTCAAAACACTGCAGAACTGATCCAGTAAAAACTTTTGGAGAACGAACATGTATCACCGGTGGTCTAGGTCCCCGGTTTCCCGCGGTAGACATTATGCCACTCGCTCTTGCTAACGCTCAACGCTTAGAAAAATATGGCGCGTGATTACACCCGCTTAAAAATGATAAATTGCCCCATATTTATCTTTTAAATAGTTAATGAAAACCCGTGAGTTCAGACCAGTTCCACATGTTTTTCTGATAAGATCATCAGCAGTTAATAACCGGCCATACTGATGAATATGGGTATGAAGCCAACTAAGAATACGTGCGAAATTACCCTTAGATATATCCATAGAAACCGATGAGATATTCTTCTGTAACTGTGTAAATAATTGCGCAGCATAAATTGAGCCAATAGCGTATGTTGGAAAGTATCCGATACTTCCACCGCTCCAATGCATATCCTGCAGCACACCCTGAATATCATCAGATGGAGTTATCCCCAATAATTTTTCCATTTTTTCATTCCATACCACGGGCAGCTCGCCCACTGATATATCACCGGATATCATCCCTAACTCAAGCTCAAAACGAAGGATAATATGCAAACAGTAGGTCAACTCATCAGCTTCAACACGAATAAGCGAAGGCCGCACTTGATTCATTGTGTAATACCATGTTTCAACCGAATATTTTTTAGATATACCTGGCGCTTTTTTAACTAAAAAATGATAAAAAAACTCCCAGAACTCTTTACTTCGGGCAATCATATTCTCCCAAAACCGCGACTGCGATTCATGTAACCCTAATGATGGTGAATCAGAGATAACTGTGTCCTTGAAAACATTCTGCGGTAACCCTAACTCATATAACGCATGCCCGGTCTCATGCACCGTTGAAAAAAAAGAAAACAACGGATTTTCCCGCTCAAAATTTGTAGTAATACGCACATCATCGTATCCAATAGCCGTAGTGAATGGATGCGTTGATATGTCCAATCGCGCTCGCTCCTCAGGAAGCCCCATGAGCGAGCTGATATGATCACATATCTGCTGTTGAACCGTTTTATCTATTTTCTCTGAAAACGACTGCTGTTTACGATACCGGTCACTAGCGGTAATCTTATCAAGCAATGCAACAAGTTGTTTTCGTAAAAAACTGAACTCCTTCTGCAAAACATCAACCGTCATCCCCTCCTCATAATCATCAAGCAAACTATTATACGGATGACCGGGTAAATCAATAAAAGAAATATATTCATGTTCCAAATCAAGTATCTCTCTGAGGTCTGGCGCAAACACAGCAAAGCTGTTTTTCTTCCGTGCTTTCTCCCACGCCTGATATGCCAATGTGGTCGTTTTCGCCATTTTTGCCACAAATGATGAGGGAATCTTCCGTGCTTTTTCAATATCAGTAAACAACCGGTTAACCACCTGTTGCTCTTCTGATTTCAACGTCTTAAAAACACTTGGTTTTATCAACGAAACCACTTTATCATACAGCTTATCTGATGTGAATTTTTCATGCGAAAGACGAGAAATCAATGCGAGTTGATTTGCCCTATCCACACTCCCCTTCGGCGGCATATAGGTCATTTGATCCCATCCTAACAACGCCGCGATACCGCCAAACTGAGCTAGCTCATGCTGTTGCTTATACATAAACTCTAACTTTTTGTTCATATGCATACCTCAAAAACGAGTTACGTTATCTGCACATCAATCCCTACTGGGCAATGATCAGAACCCATAACCTCCTGGAGAATAAACGCATCTGTTACTTTAGGTAAAAACTCTTTATTTACAAAAAAATAATCAATACGCCAGCCTACATTACGCTCACGAGCCCGGGTCTTCAGATCCCACCAACTATACTCCACAGCATCCTTATGAAAATATCTAAACGTATCAACAAAACCATGGTCAATAAAACGATCTATCCACGCACGTTCCACCGGCAAAAAACCAGAACGCTCTTCATTTTGTTTCGGTCGCGCAAGATCAATCTCAGTATGCGCAGTATTAAAATCTCCACAGACGACAATGTTTTTCCCCATTGCCTTAAGATTATCAACAAACCCTAGAAACGTATCATAGAAATCAAGTTTATACTGCAGTCTCTCATCGTTTTTTTTCCCATTTGGATAATAAATATTAAACAAAACAAAATCCTCAAACTCAGTTATCAAAATTCTACCCTCTGAATCAAAACGTGGAATGCCAAACCCTTTCGATACAGATTTTGGTGCAGATTTGGAAAAAGCACCTACACCACTATAGCCTTTACGTTCAGCAGCATTCCAATAAACATGATACTGTGGCATATGCCTGACATGAGATGGGATCTGCTCAGGGCGTGCTTTAATTTCTTGAAGACACAACACATCTGGAGATTCCTTTTTAAACCATTCAAAAAAACCTTTCCTGATAACAGCACGCAAACCATTTACATTCCAAGAAAGCAAGCGCATACTCAAACCCATAGAATATTCTTACAGTTTATGACATAATCCTTTTGTTCCTCAAATAGTTTTATTATTTTAGAGCCGTGCACAATCTAAAACAATCACTAATACATTCAGTCACCCCTCCTAATTACCTTTATTAATAACAAATAACCTTCCTATGATTAAATTGACGATGAATACGGGGGACATGCCAGCATCGCTGGCATTTCTGCCACACAATATGAGAATTACGCATCCCATCCTAACCCTCGCCATCATTTTTTTCCGGCGAGGGGTTTCTTTTATAAATATGCTTTAGATATATGATATACGGAATACCTGTTGTGCTCTAAGAAGGTAGTATATCATGCCAGAAAAAAAATGTAGTATCTGCCATAATCTTTTTCATTTACATGAACATGAAAATGGGTTAGTATTTGATGATGACATTTTTATCTGCCAACAATGTACATCTGAAAAAGATCCCAAAGAATGGTCTGAAAGCATTATGCAATCACCCACTGAAGGAATGCCAATAGCACTCTGGCTCATCCACGAACAAAATAAAGACAAACCCCTGTTTTCCCGTAAAAAATAATCATAGTAGCTATATATCATAATCCTTTTATGAGTGTGAATTATTTTGGAAGCGGATTATGTACCTTATTAAGCTCGGTGGCAGTGTCATCACCAACAAGCATCAAGCTAATTTTTTCAAACAGGATATCACAGATAGATTAGCCGCAGAATTATCACAAGCAAACCATGAATATATCATTGTGCATGGTGCTGGATCATTTGGTCATATACTGGCCAAAAAATATCAGCTTAATAACGGTTCTGTTTCGCAGAATCAACATATGGGTTTTGCTGAAACACAACACAATGTACAACACCTAAATTCTCTTATATTAAACACACTTCACAAACACCATCTACCCGCTGTATCCATTCCGCCACATGCAACAGTAAAACTAGACAATCATACGCCCTTCCAGATTGACTACACGATATTCAAATCATATTTGCAACAAAAATTCTTACCCGTCACTTACGGCGATGTTGTATTAGATAAAACCCTTGGTTTTTCAATATGCTCGGGGGATTTGCTCATACAACTTCTTGCATCACATTTCAAACCAGAAAAAGTACTGTTTGTCATCGACGAGGATGGACTTTACACTGCAAACCCAAAAACTAACCCCGCGGCAGAGTTAATCACCGCTGCATCATCAGCTGATTTAGACACATATACTACATCAGACAACACCTATGCTGATGTCACCAAAGGCATGAAAGGAAAAATTGATACCATCAAAAACATTGCCACCATGGGTATCGACACCATCCTTCTTAACGGCAACAAAAAAAACCGTCTATTAGATACACTCACAGGAAAAACCACCATAAACACCCATATCATAGGAGGAAAAAAATGAGCCAAACAGAGCAACGAAAACACGATCACATACAAATATGTACAGATGAAAACGTCTCAGCACATTACAATCACTGGGAAGACGTAATACTTACCCATAACGCGCTCCCTGAAATTAATGAAGACGACGTTAATCTACGCACCCTGCTTTTCAAAAAAAAACTGAGCGTCCCACTAGTTATCTCCGGTATGACCGGCGGATACAAAGACGCAAAAACAATCAATGAACGCTTAGCTGCAGCAGCAGAAAAATTCCAAGTTGGGATGGGGGTTGGCTCACAACGCGCCGCCTTAGAAAACCCGTCTTTAAGTGACACATATAGCATCATCAACAACTATGACCTCCCCCTTAAGATTGCCAATATTGGTGCATCCCAAATTGTGCTATGGGATAAACAAAAGATACTGCAGAACGCTGAAAAAATCGTTAACATGATTAACGCAGATGTTTTAGCTGTTTGTTTGAACTTCCTCCAAGAAAAAGTGCAACCCGAGGGAGAAGCACATGCACGAGGCTGTCTAAAAACCATAGATATGCTCGCCACCGAATTTAACCTCCCTGTTATCATCAAAGAAAGCGGAGCAGGTATCTCGTATCACACTGCGAAACAACTTGCGCAAACACCAATCGCAGGGATAGATGTAGGCGGTGCAGGAGGGACGTCATTTGCAGCTGTGGAGTACTACCGGGCAAAAATAAAAAACGACACATTCAACACGCGACTTGGTGAAACCTTTTGGGACTGGGGTATACCCACTCCTCAATCAATTAAAGAAGTCAGAAAAGCAACCAACAAATTACCAATTATTTCAACTGGAGGAATTCGTACTGGTCTGGATGTAGCAAAGGCACTAGCACTTGGAGCTGATGTCGCGGGTATTGCTCATGCATTATTACAACCAGCTACTCAAAGTAGTACCGCCACGGTACGCGAACTGGAAACCATAATTGAAGAACTTAAAACCGCAATGTTTCTCGTAGGAGCAGATAACATAGAAACATTACATCGGATTGAGGTACACTATAATGCTAGAAAATGAACTTGAAACACATGTAAAACTTTTTGAAAAAGAGCTAACACGTTATCTCTCTGATGGAACACCTCGCCAGCTCTACGATGCTGCGAAACATCTCCCCTATGGTGGAGGGAAACGCCTACGACCCGTTATTACTATGCTCGCCTGCGAAAGCATTATAGATGATCCCGCCAAGGCTTTACCCTACGCTATGTCCTTAGAGCTTTTACATAATTTCACACTTGTCCATGATGATATCATGGATAAATCAACACTCCGCAGAAATCTTCAAACAGTGCATATTAAATATGGGGAACCAACAGCGATACTCGCTGGTGATTTCCTTTTTGCCAAATCTTTTGAAGCAATGCATTCCCTTAATGTTCCACCAGAAGTTTTCAAACAACTTAATTTAGAACTCATCCAATGCATCGAAGAAATCTGCGAAGGACAACAACTTGACATGGAATTTGAATCAAAATCTGTGATAACCGAAGAACAATACCTTCACATGATACAGAAAAAAACTGCAGTACTCTTCCAGCTTGCCGCACGAGCCGGTGCCCTTATCGCACATGGCACACAACCACAAATAGACGCATTAACCACCTATGGGTTAAATCTAGGACTTGCTTTCCAAATATGGGATGACTATCTCGATCTTAGCAGTGACCCAGAAACACTGGGTAAAGATATCGGTAATGATATTCGCAATGGTAAAAAAACATTAATCGCCGTACACGCCCTCACACATGCTCCTACAGATAGACACGAAAAACTTACCAAAATCCTCGGAAACCTCAAAGCAACAGATGATGATATCAAACAAACCCTTGCACTCTTCCACGAAATCAAATCAGTTGAATACGCAAAAAAAACTGCTATAACCTTCGCAAACACAGCCCAAAAAACTCTCGATATTCTCCCCAATTCTGCCGCAAAAACCACGTTATCTCAGCTAGCCGGCTATGCAATACAAAGAGACAAATAATATGGATAAAAACAGCATCGAGTATCACGCACGAATCTATGCACTACAAAACGCTATTCAATTTGATGGTAAAGCAACCTCAAAAGCAGTCATCGGCAAAGTAATCGCTGCAACAAAAAAACACGACATACCGCCCAAAAAAATCGTACCCATCGTCAACAAAACCATAGCTGAAATTAATGCGCTTACACAGGATCAACAAGTCACTCAACTAAAAAAACTTGCCCCTGAACTCCTTCACAAAGAAAAAAAAGAACGAGATTTCTCATTACCTGATCTGCCCCATGCAACACAAGGACATGTTGTAACCCGTTTCCCCCCAGAACCCAATGGTTACTTACATATCGGTCATGCAAAAGCCGCTATCATTGATTATGAATACGCCCGAAAATATGATGGCAAATTCATCCTTAGATTTGATGATACTAACCCAGAGAACGTTCAAGCTGATTTTTACGATGCTCAAAAAAAAGATTTAACATGGCTTAATATCGAATGGGATGACGAATACAACACCTCAGATAACCTTGAAACACATTACCAGCTTGCTGAACAGCTAATACAGCAACATGATGCCTACATCTGCAGTTGTCCACCTGAAACCATCAAAAAAGGACGTTTCACCGGCACAGCCTGTAGCTGCAGAAAACGAACACCTGACGAAAATCATGCACTCTGGAAGGATATGTGCTCCCAAAATGTAGACCACGGGTACATCCTCAGACTCCGCGCCAACTTAATCTCAGAAAACACTGCCATGAGAGATCCCACCCTCTTCCGTATTATCACCAAACCCCACCCGTTACATGGTGATAAATACACAGTATGGCCCACCTATGATTTTGCAGGAGCCATAGAAGATAGCATAGGAAACATTACTCATCCCTTCCGCACCAAAGAATACGAACTACGCGACGAATGCTATTTCTACATCCTTGAACGCTTACACCTCCGCAAACCACACCTCATGGAATTCTCGCGCTTATCAATCGAAGGAATGCCGGTCTCCAAACGCAAAATTAAACCACTAATCGACAAACAACTCGTACAAGGCTATGACGACATCAGACTACCCACATTACGTGGCCTTAAAAAAAGAGGCATCCTCTCAGATTCTATCAAACAATTCGTTCTCACTCAAGGTATCTCAAAAGTTGAATCATCGGTAACCTTCAGTCAAGTAGAAGCCATTAACCGAAAACTCCTCGACCCTATAACCAAACGATATTATTTCACCGCACACCCCCTCTCTCTTATCGTAGAAAACGCACCACTAAAAACCATAACCCTCCAGCTTCATCCCACTCATAATCTAGGAACCCGTCAGCTCAAAACCAGCTCACAATTCTACATATCTAAAACTGATGCCCAAACCCTACAAAAAGGTGAAACCCTCCGATTAAAAGATTTATACAACATCACAATTTTAGAAAAAACCTCTAAACATATTACCGCCAAATACATAGGTGATACTCGTATCCCTGATACCAAAAAGATACAATGGGTTACCTCAGATCACATACCAATGAATGTATTCATCCCACACTCCTTATTCAAAAATGATGAATATAACCCTGACAGTCTCGAGAAAGTCCCCGGGTATGCAGAATCCAACCTTGATGAAATTAAAGATGGTGAAATCATTCAATTTGAACGATTTGGTTTTGTCCGCATAGAAAAACAAGCAAATACAATCGCTGGCTATTTCACTCATAAGTAAACTTTTTAAATCTCTACCTGATTAACTAAAGTGCACCTAACAACATATACAGCTAAAGGATGGGATGTGGCATGCGCCAGATACATTGTACATTAATAATATACGTTAGTTTACTTTTTACCCTTTTATGTGGAGCAACAAATGTTGCTGCGCAGAACTTCCAATTTGATGATACATTAGGCCTACCTATCGTAACAATACTTGCCATCGTTGCAGCATTAGCCGCATTTTTTGGAATAGCCGGAGGCATCAAATATGTCACACCAGACAACGTTCTCGATACGGAAGTACGCAAAAACCTCTACGAATACATCAACGAATACCCCGGATCCCATCTCAGAGAAATCGCCCGAGAACTTGATCTAAAACCAAGCAACGCAGCATGGCATCTCCGAAAACTTGAACAAACCAATCTCGTTAGAAGCAGAGCTATAGGCGGCAAAAAAGTTTATTACCTCGTCGAAGGAGGCATCGAATCACGGAAACGCGCGGTTGCTGAATCTATCCTAAAAAACAAAAACGCGCGAGACATCATGGCATATCTCAACACACACCCCGGTAAACACTTACTAGAAATCGCGCACGCCCTCGATCTCAATCATCACGTTGTTAAATGGCATATAAACAAAATGAACATGGCAGAACTTGTAGAAGGCGATACCAGCAACTCTGCATACCCAATTTATTTTCCCACAGAAATCGGTGCAGAAGCACTAGAAGAATTTATATCAGCACATAAACAACAAATAAAAGTAGCTTCCTAACCAACCCTGCGTAATTACATACGACCAACATCAGTTACTTCAACACTATCTACTTTTTCCACAGAGGCAATAACCTCCACAACAGGATCTAACCCACCTTGATCATCAGGAACAGACACCGTCACATTCAAACCTTTTAACCCAAATGCAACTGGTTTAATCTCAATTTTCCCAAGCTTAACTGGTGGTTTAATCACTTCTTTAATACCTTGTATCATTTGCTCAATCTCATCATCAGTGATAACACCTTCTGGCATCACACGAATCAGTGCAACTACTTCACCCATAACTCTACCTCCTTTATGGTCCAGTAAATCCACAATTTGGACATGTATATTTCACACTTTGTTCTCTGCAGTTATTACATCTTCCAATACGTGTTTCACACATTGGACATGGAAACGTTGTAGCCCCCTGAATTAGGAGTCCTTTTCCACAGGTAATACATTTTTCTACCTTTTTCATAGGATGTGGCGAATAACATACCTGTTTTTAAATGTGACGTCTCCAACAACCCCTTAAGATGCGGCATGTGTTATTTCCGAATTGCATCCATTGAAAATGAAGCAACAGATTTAAAAATCCGATATTGAAACACCGCACCTACAATTAACCCCATATGATACGTAGCCAACCTAAACAACAATACAAACACACCAATTAACGAAGGATCGATAAACACGCTATACAACGCTGCAGCACCACCTTCCGTAACACCAGCACTACCTGGTGTAGTAGGCATCATAACAATAATAATTAACAACACCTGCGCCGCACTAGATTGAATGACCACAGGATCATGTCCCAACCCCAATAGCACAAGCGGTGGTACCATCCAACCGGTAATCCAAAACGCTGCCGTGACAAACCCTGCTTTAATAAACGTTCTTTTTCCCTCTGAAAGGAAAAAAACCATTGTATCATGAAAATTATCCACCTCTTTGTTAATACGATTAATAATCTTTAATTCACCATCAGTCTTTCTTCTGATTTTACTAATTTTATTATTAACAAAAATAAGAAATCTTTTCATTTTCTCAGGGTTTTTTATCGCGTATGCAAACAACACTACCGCGATGATAAAGACAAGAATAGCAACAGTAAGTCCGGTTCGTAAAACCCCTTGTTCCATGTTATTCCAAAAAATAAAAAACGCAAATGGCACGCATATCAATAAAAAAACCGCGTCAAGCAACCGTCCGCTTAATACTGATGCTGTAGCGCCACCAAGACTCAACCCGTTTTTATTTAGAAGATGAATACGAACTGGTTCACCCCCCGCCATAGATGGGGTTATATTAGCCAAAAATAGATTTGCTAACACAATCTTTGTTGATTCAACTAAACTGAGTTTTATATTAGGATTCACTGCTTCACTTAGGATTTTCTGCCGCATCCCCCATGCTACCCAATAAAGCGCATTAACACCTATAGCTGCAAAGAAAAACTCGTACCGAATAGAAACAGTTGACAAATACTGTATCGTATCCGCATCAAAAGTGAGATACAAAATTAATAACAGGATAGAAAGACTCAGAATAAGACTCAATACTAAAGATAGTTTCAATGTTTTCTTTTTTCTCTGCTTTTTGCTCACAAGATACGGTTAATTTCCGCTAGCTATATCTTTCTTGTGGTTTATCCAACAAATTAATTTAAATACAGCGACAGGGTAATATGAAGAAATACTTATCAGTGATTAATCAATACCGTGGCAATAAGATTTTGTGACCACTATGAAATCACTTCCGCCTAGTAAATATCTGTCAACAGCAAAATATGCATTCGTTAATAGATTGAACAACGAATCCATCTATCCCTTTTATGCATCATTTAAGGTAACCCATAAATGCTCGCTGCGATGCAGCTTCTGCAACGTCTGGATGGAAGACACCCCTGATCTATCAAAAGAAGAGGTATTTAAAGTGATAGACAACATTGGCAACTCTAGTATCGTCGTCCTCTCCCTCGAAGGCGGAGACCCACTAATGCGCAAAGATCTTGGGGATATACTACGATATGCACACACCAAACCATTCTATCTATTTTTCACGACCAATGGCCATCTACTCGACAAAAGACCTATGAAAGAATACGGTAAACATATCGATTATCTTCATATTAGTATCGACGAAGGCCATGGCAATCTTGATTATTTTGAGCGGCTCGATGAATTTCAAAGATACGGCCCTGAAATATGCATTCAAATAGTGGTAACAAAGGACACAATGTATGCCATGGAGGATAAAGTCAAAAAAGTCTACAAAACTGGAGCCAGAACAGTTATAATGCCTGCATGTCACCTTGATGGAACCGATGATTACTACCCTGATCCCCAAGCCTTTAGAAAAGAAATCATTCGTCTAAAAAAACAATATAAAAACACCATCACGACACCTAATGGATTTTTAGATAACATAAACAAGCCACATGGCTGTTCCACCTCATCAATTATCATTGATTCCGACGGCGGTCTTTTTTACCCCTGTAGAACAATTGGAAAACGGCTGTTTAACTTTACCGAAGGCTCCTTTAACGAGTTCCTTACAACAGATAAAGCACACCGGGCCCGACAAGAAATGAAACACTGCCCCCGATGTTGTGGCTGGTACCAGTATTTTGCCACAGATGTTTTTGCATCACCTACGTCAATTGTTTCATCACTTAGCCCCTATCTATTTAAATAATCAGTAAAACTTGATATTCCTTATTTTTTAGTAATCATTATTTAGCAACAAATAAATACAGCAAACAGAGAGGACACTCGATTATTATGCGGATATTATTTGCTACTGAATCATACTACCCTAATATCGACGGAGGTGCAATAGCACAACATCGTCTCGTAAGAGAATTAGTAAAAAAAGGTCATGATATTGGTGTTATAGCACCAGGTTTCACCCCGAAAAATACGGTTGAACAAGACAATGGATCAACAATATTCAGACCCAGAGGATTTATCCTTCCCTGGTATATGAATAATAAATATCATTTTTCAGCAGTCCCCTTGTTCTATGTAAAAAAAATTATACAACAATTCTGCCCAGATGTTGTAAACATTTGCTCACCATATCCAATTGGCGCAAGCACTATGATTTATGCAAAAAAACAGCATATCCCCATCATTGGCTCCATACATATGCTGCCCGAAAATATGCTTTCGCCGTTTATGAGTTCATTCTATTACCCCTGGTTAAAGAAAATCTCATGGCGGTATCTTGTTTATTTTTTTAACTCAGTTGATTGGGCTACGGTACCGACACAAACCGGTGCTGACTTGTATAAACAACACGGTCTGCAAACCAAGGTTACACCTATTTCTAACGGTGTCGATACTCACATTTTTTCACCAAATAACAATGGAGAATATCTACGGCAGAGACTAGGGTTACCAAAAAAGAATATTGTATTATACACCGGACGAATGAGCAGCGAAAAAAATATCGATGTTCTCATTAAAGCAATCCCAGATGTAATAACAAAATGTGATGCACATTTTCTTTTCTGTGGATCAGGTGGAAAATACAAACAACAAATGCAGCAGCTCACTCAAAATCTAAAAATATCATCCTATACAACTTTCATAGATTTTTTACCCTGGGAGGATTACATAAACATTTATTCTCTTGCTGATCTTTTTGTCATGCCCGCTGAAGCAGAGTTACAAAGTATTGTCACCCTGGAAGCAATCGCATCAGGGCTACTAGCAGTCGTTGTCAACAAAGGAGCAGTACCTGAACTTGTCAGTAACGATAACGGCCTTATTTTTGAACCAGAAAATCACAAACAACTAACACAACATATCATAACAATACTCTCTAATAGCAAACTACGCAATACCATGCAGCAAAATAGTTTACAATTAATTCAACAGCATTCAATGAATTATGTAGCAGAGCGATTTGAAACCGTATATAAAAACGTGGTAAACAAATAGATGCCTATACAGTCTTGCGGTCTTAAAAATATGTCCAATTAACCGCGTACACCTCAGTCCAATGTACCTCCTCTAACTCCTGATTATAGGTAGCATTTCGGAACAACAACTTGAAATGCGGAACAGAAAATTTCTCATAGGAGTCATTTGTCATAAACGCTTTCTTACCATCAAAGCCAATATGAACTACATGATTGCGCATCAAAGAATCAACAATCACATGAGTCACCCTACTATAATTCCCATCATCACCGATAAGCTCAGGATAAAATTCACTCATATTAGACGAATTCCACAGGTACAGTGCTCTATCCCGTGTAGTATTAAAACCAACTGCTCTAGCTAATAACGCCAACCGATGATCCGATGCGATAATACTTGTATTATGATCCAGATGAGTTTCAATCCAAGTTATCGCCGCAAGGTTGTCCTCAGAAATAGTTTCATATGACTCATCAAGTGACTCCCATGCCAAATACGAAGGATATACCGATGCAGCATTAGTAGCAACCAATAATAGCACTGCAAAGGGATACAGTAGCTGCCGTTTCTTCAACAACAACGATTTCCATGTAGACAGAAACGAATAATCATACCGTGATAATGAATACAAACCAAAAACCGAAAAAATCACCAATGGCGTAACAATATACTCTAAATGTCTATGCGGTAACAGCGTACCATTCTGACTTACAAATCCATATGCAAAAGATAGAAATAAACCTAAAAACCAACCTGTAATCGTCTGCCAATGTGGCACCTGTTTTGCCTGCCGCAACCCTAATACGCCCAAAGTAATCACGATAAACAAAGGAAGTGAGTATACTATAGATTTAGGCGTAAAATACAACTGCGCCCATGGCAAAGGAAACATAAAAACAACACCCACCAAGGCGATCAACCCAACCAAAATCCCAAAAAATAACAGGGGTGACGACTTTTTCAACTCCACAGCCTTTTTTTCATAAGGACATAACCTGCGGATCGCCCATGAAACAGCAAGCAGCACACCACACATCCCATAAAATGAGGCGATAGTCATCTCTGGGGTAAATCGAATACTCCCAATAACAAGACCACTATTCATAAATCCCATATACACAGGATTTGCCACCAATTTCCAATACAAAAACGTTGATGCGCTCGTACCAAAAATATACACCATGTCATGCTGGATTGTTTTAGTCCAAGATTCATTCCGAGCATTTTCCAAAAAAATAACAAACAGTATCGTTATCAAATAAAAATACATCGTTAAATGATGCGTTAATATAAGTAAAAAGCTTGAAACAACCAGTGGGAAAAAATATTTTGAAGACTTCCTACTACGTAAAAACAGATAAAAACACAGCATGTAAAAAAAATTACCAATCGTTAACGGCGCAGCCTGACTTGTCTGATATACATGAAATGGCAGAACTGCTAAAAATAAACTTGCCAGCAGCGCTTTTCTCCGATCATTAATCAATTCCTTAGCAATAAAATAAAATATAAAAACCGATAGTCCACCAAATATTGGAATCAATTTTGGCATAATTGTTAAAACATCCATGCCCGTAATCCAATGCATACCACCGGTGATAGCATATAATACTGGGAAATATTGGTAGGAATTTCCCCACCCCGGATATGCGTTATATAAAGACGCATTTTCTACCAATGAATTTGTAAGCCCATAGTATATCCCAAAATCACAGCCCCATGCTGTGTTAAGCCATGAGGGAAGTGAACGTAGTATTATCGCTATGATAGTGATTACTATCAACCAGAAATACCAGGTTTTAAACCATTCACTTCTCTTACTCATAATCCACCGACGTCATCTAATTTAACCATATATATAGCTTTTTAACTTTTTAGGTGTATTCTTTGATAAGGCTCATAATGTTTTCAACGCTTTTATCTACTGAACAATTCCGGCGTATACCTCTCCTCTCAGCAGCTTTTTTTACATCCTGCTCAAGTGACAGGTGTTGTTGATCTACAGCATAAAAGGTATTTTTTTTTGCATGATACTTACCTAAATACTCTTGTTCTATCTGGCCCGGGGTGGGAATCAACAAAGCTTTACAACCGATAGTTGCTATATCCATGATAGTAGAATATCCGGAGCGAGATACCACTATCTTTGTACGATTTAACAACTCCTCGCGTTTTGGTTTTGAGACAAAAGAGAACAGCTGAATCTTATCTTCTTTCTTTTGTGTTTCTTCCTCGGTTTTCCCTAACGTAACCACTATTTTACCTGAGAGGGTTTTTAATTGGCTAAGTATTTTTTTTTCAAAGAATGTCCTTTGTGGTTCAGGCCCAGAGATCGAAATTAGTACATCGATATCTTTACGTGTTTTTCTCTGAGAAAAATCAGATAGTACTCCAACGTAATGAAGGTGCTCTTCTTTGATTCGTCTCAAATTATGTGACAGCTCACCTGATAAATCATCATCTGGGTAATCTGGAACAATCACTGCTTTAAACCGTTTAAAAAAGAATTGATTAAAGAGTTCACTACCTGATTCAAGCATCCGAATTCTTAATGGATTCATAATTCTCATCTGGTGTGAAATAAATACGGAGGGGATTTTTTTACTGTACATATCATATCGCCCATCAGAGATGATGGTATCATACGATCGATGTTGTAGGATACGGGTGAGCTGCTGGAGGCCATCTTCCATACGCTTGATAAAAACCGGCCAATAAACCATGCTTTTCGCCATAAACTGACGAGCGTTTTCTGAGATTAACATGGGATAATCCCGTATAGCGATATACTTTGCCTGCTCACCGAGTTCTTTACGCAATAGCGCTAATGCACGATCATATGAGATAATTGTAAGATGATTGTCTTCTTTGATGAGTTTTCGTATCACAGGTAATGACCGTGTTGCATGTCCTAAACCCCAGGAGCATACCGCATAAATAATTTCCATTACCAGTGTGTAATTCATACTTGGTTAAATAGATGCCGAGGAAAAAATGGCATCTTTTTATAGGTGAAAAATCATATACTCAAAGACAGCTGATGTCATTCATTGAAAAGTTTTCAAAAATATCGCAAAAAAACAACT
Organism: uncultured Thermoplasmatales archaeon; assembly: GCA_964601295.1. Classification (GTDB taxonomy): domain Archaea; phylum Thermoplasmatota; class E2; order DHVEG-1; family DHVEG-1; genus CAZRMY01. The sequence continues at coordinate 25,420 of CAZRMY010000006.1, forward strand.
CTCTTCTTTGTGTAGGTTTGGATATTGATTCCGCAAAAATACCGTCGTTCTTGTCTGAAAAATATTCGGATCCATTGTTTGAATTCAATAAAACTATTATCGAGGCTACACAAGAGTATGTATGCGGGTACAAACTTAATCTAGCATTTTATGAGGTACTCGGTAGCCGGGGGGTCTCATTGCTAGAAAAAACCATCGAATATATACCCTCAAATCATCTAGTGATTTTGGATGGAAAACGAAATGATATTGGCAACACCGCAGCATATTACGCACGTTCGCTTTTCGAAGTATATCATGCTGATGCAGTCACCGCTAACCCGTATTTAGGCAGTGATTCAATTTTCCCATTCCTAGCATATGCTGACCGGTGTACATTTGTTCTTTGCCGGACATCAAATCCCTCTGCACCAGAGTTACAGAATTTATCTACAAAAGGGATTCCGCTGTATGCACAGGTAGCACATAAAATAAAAGAATGGAATACAACAGGTACATGCGGGGCAGTAGTTGGCGCGACCTATCCAAAAGAATTACAGATGATCCGAGATATATTGGGAAACACCGTACCTATTCTCATACCAGGTATTGGAACGCAAGGTGGAGATATCGCAAAAACAGTGCAATATGGTACCAACAATACCGGCGATATGGCGTTAATAGCGGTATCCCGGTCTATAATATATGCTGAACGAAACAAAGAGTATGCAAAAAAAGCAGGTGCTCGCGCATATGCCTTACGTGAAAAAATCAATCGGTATCGCTAACTACAACATCGTTTGCTGTAAAGTCAATAGACATCTGTAGCATTTTCTTTAGGAGACAAGGTGTTACCGTTTTTTTACGATCAAAATGATAATTTCCTGTTTCGTCGTAAATTCTTCTTGGCGAATAATGTTACCAATCTTTGTTTACTTTACATTTGCATAAATTTTATTAACACCGTCTTTTTTTAGATATCCTGCCTTGATTCGAAGATCTTCATGATTTAATGATTGAAGAAGCAAGATCAAGGTGACAAGGCGATATCGATTAGGGTCCCTCATTGATCTCTCAGACGTACCGTCAAGAAATGATATTGAGGATAACCACGATATCCAAGAACCTGTCGCGATACAAGAGATAAATAACCACTCCGCTGCTGCACTAAAGGAGTATATTTATATCTTGCACCCAACGCTACATGATTTATTTGTAGGTTGGGTGACAGCGACATTTTCTATATGTTTATCTGAATAATACTATCAATTTTTCTGCAGATCCTCCTCTGAGAATTCATGAAAAATGTTTTATAAAAACTCGTTAAAAAACAGCTATTTTTTTTTCGATACAATTATATCTACTAAAACGATACCCTTGTTAACATATAGTACTACATATACTACATTGGATAATTACCCGGTACCTCATCTGGGGAGAATATATATATATATATAACTGAACCATACTCCGCTTTGCCAAAAAATAGGCTAAAATAAAGAGAAATACCACAACATTTAACTAGGAAATAATACTACCAGATTTTCAGTTATACTAACTTATCCATTACGGGATACACTAAAATTTGGAGCTAGTAAAAATAGAGGAATGTAAAGTAGGTACACCATTGTCACCTGCTGCAATTGGTGAGGAAATACAGAACATGAAAGTGGCAATGATTGGTTGGGAATACCCACCATTTAAAGTAGGAGGGTTAGGTACACATTGTTTTGGCCTTACTCGTAATCTTGCCGATAAGCATGTTTCTGTTGATTTTTTTATGCCTAAAACCCGGCAGCGAGCATCAACTGACAAGGATAATTTACGTATCGTTGAGGTTGGTGAAACAACTATTTTCCCATATGATCGACCTGAAGATGAAGAGTTAGCCGGGCAGTTTTTTGAGGCGGTTGACCGGTATAATGCATTGGCCGCTCAGAAAATAGCTGGTCACTATGATGTGGTTCACTGTCACGATTGGTTAACAATGAAGGCAGGTATTGCGGTTAAAGAAAAACAGGGTATTCCTTTGGTGTTAACTGTTCATTCTACAGAGTATGATAGAAGTGGATGGCTTCATCCTAATCAATGGTTTATCGATATTGAACGGGAGGGAATGGAAAAAGCAGATCGAATTATTGCGGTGAGTCATTTTACAAAACGTATTATTGTTGAAAAATATGGCATACCTGATGACAAGATTGATGTGGTACATAATGCAGTGTATCCAATTAAAGAGCACGAGAAGCAAAAAATCGTGTTGTTTTTAGGGCGTCTTACTATTCAAAAAGGACCTGAGTTTTTTTTACGTGCGGCACAGAAAGTATTAGAGTATGAAGACTGCCGTTTTGTAGTTGCTGGTACCGGTGATATGTTGCCACGTTTGGTTCACCAGGCGGTTGCATTGGGTATCTCAAATAAAGTTATTTTTACGGGTTTGCTTTCAGAGGAGGAGGTTCACCGAATTTATGGTATTTCCAGTGTGTATGTTATGCCCTCGGTGAGTGAGCCGTTTGGTATTACTGCGCTTGAGGCGGTATCCGCTGGTACGCCAACAATTGTTTCAACGACTGCAGGGGTGTCAGAGACGTTCAATAACTGTTTACGTGTGGATTTCTGGGATACTGATGAAATGGCTAATAAAATTATTTCGTTGTTACGATATCAGCCGTTACATAAGACGATGGCGGAGTATGGTAAAGAGGAAATACGGTTGTTTACCTGGGATAGAGTCGCTGATAAAACACGTGCGATATACAGTGATGTGATGCGCAGATGACCTCTATTTGTTTTTATTTTGAGGTTCATCAGCCGGTCAGATTAAACCGCTTCTCTGTTTTCAATATAGGCAAGGATAATGCGCAGGGTGATTATTTTGATGACCAGCTCAATAAAACTATTTTCGATAAAGTTGCTACCAAATGTTACCTGCCTGCAAATGAGCTGTTATATGAGTTGATACAGGAATTTAAGGGTAGTTTTAAAGTATCATTTAGCCTGACGGGGACATTTGTTGAATATTGTAAGAAGTATAAACCAGAATTGCTTGATAGTTTCAAAAAATTGTTTGCCACTGGTTCTGTTGATCTTATTGAAGAAACCTATTATCACTCATTATCTAGTCTTTATGATGATATGGATGAATTCGTTGAACAGGTTCGTATGCACCGTGAGATGATACAGCGAGAATTTGGGTATCGGCCACGGGTGTTTCGAAACACTGAGGCGATTTATGATAACCGAATAGCTAAAACCGTTGCAGATCTGGGATACCACGGGATTATCACTGAAGGAACTGAAAAAATACTGCACTGGCGTTCTCCGAATTACCTGTACAAACCTATAAATACGGATATCAAAGTGTTACTGCGGAACTATACCTTAAGTGATGATGTCGGATTCCGTTTTTCAGCAAAAGGCTGGAAAGGCTTTCCGTTGACTTCAGATAAATATGCGCAATGGATGGCCTCCTGCGAAGGAGATCTCATCAACTTGTTCATGGACTATGAAACCTTTGGTGAACACCACTGGACGGAAACCGGTATTTTTGATTTTTTAAAACATCTACCCTACGAAGTATCTAAACACGAACATCTGGATTTTGTTACGGTAAGTGAAGCGTTACATCGTTACAACCCTGTTGGTGAAATAGATGTACCCTGGGCGATATCATGGGCAGACGAAGCACGAGACGTTTCCACCTGGCTGGGTAACGACATGCAAATCGCCTGTTTCAATGAACTTCAGCAAATTGGTAAAACAGTAAAGCATACCCCTGATAAGGAATTGTTACATATATGGAGATTATTACAGACCTCTGATCATCTGTATTATGTTTCTACCAAGGGATTTGAAGATGGTAATGTTCACGCTTATTTTAGCCCATATGATGTCCCGTATGAAGGATTCATAAACTATATGAACATCATACAAGATTTAAAATCACAAACGGTTTCCGAATAAACCGTTTTCTAACTATGAGGAGAGACATATACACAATGCATATTGTACATTTTTCCTGGGAATATCCACCGGTACTCTACGGTGGTCTAGGGACTTTTGCCACAGAGATAACCCAAGAGCAAAAAAAAGCCGGAAATAATATCACTGTTTTTTCCCTTAATGAAAACAATAAATATGCTATTAGGGAAACCTGGCGTGATATCCAGGTGTATCGTCCTAAACTTGTTGATGGCGCCCCGACATTCCGATTGTATGCTAATCCAGAGCTGTTAAACTGGGGAGCAAACATAAAATTTTTTTCTGACGTGGTAAACTATAATACTCTTTCAGCCTCACAACTCACCAATGAACTAGTACGCTCCAAAAAAAACCATTTTGATATTATTGATGCACATGACTGGCTAGGTATTATTGGTGGGATGATCGCACATAAAGAACTGGATCTCCCCTTAATTTTTCATGTTCATTCTACAGAGGTAGGACGTTCAGCAGGCGATGGATCACAGATTATAAAAAACATTGAACTGGAAGGCGGTGAAACTGCTGATTGCATTATCACTGTATCTCATGCTATGCATGATGAGTTAGTCCATCTTGGGTACCCTAAAGATAAAATCAGGGTATGCTGGAATGGGATAGACCCACATAAATACGATCCTGCCCAGGTATCCTCTGAAAAACGACAACAGATCAGAGAACAATATGGGATAACAAACAATGAAACATTCCTCTTTTTCATCGGCCGTCTGGTAACAGTTAAAGGCCCGGATAATCTAATAAAAGCGATGCCGTCAGTACTTGAAGAATTTCCTCGTGCCAAACTTGTGTTACTTGGTATCGGTGACATGGAAAACCATCTCAACAATCTCATCGATGAATTACAGTTAGACAAACAGGTGATACTTCGCACAGAATTTGTGTCAGAACAGGAACGGATCGCACACTATGCAGCATCAGATATCGTTGTGCTCCCCTCATTGTATGAGCCCTTCGGAATCGTATGCACTGAAGCAATGTCCATGGCAAAACCTGTTGTTGTTGGCGCACGTGGTGTAAATGGCATGCGTGAACAAATCATAAAGAACGGCGATGGACAATGTGGCGTTCACATAAATCCCTTTGATCCCGCAGACATCGCTTGGGGTCTTAAACAAATGCTTGCATTAAGCCCTTCACGACGGACGCAGCTTGGTATTAACGGTAGAAAACGTGCTCAACAACACTTCAGCTGGAAAAAGGTAACCAAGAAAACACTCGAAATATACAAAGAATTTGCCTGAAAAAAATATTTTAAACCACCCCTTTAACATATGCGAGAATGGCTGATTACCAATGGATTAGGCGGCTACGCATCACTGCCGTATTCAACACAAAATACAAGAAAATTTCATGGCATTCTCATCGCCAGTCTTGAACCGCCAACTAAGCGATGGGTGTTTATATCAAACATCCATGATTCATTTCAAATAAATAATACAACGCACCACTTTGACCCGCACCAAGACATCCACTTTGATTTATTCCCCAGTTATACCCACCATATCAATGAAAATACCAAGGTGACAAAAACATTTTTTATGCCCTATCATCAAAATACAACAATTATCCAATATCATGTCATAACACCTATGCCATTAACTATTCACCATAGTATATTACTCAACTCCCGTCACATCTATGATACTACCGACGCACAATCACTCAAATTCTCCTCTAAAAAATCAGACAAAGGAATACTCATAAAACCCAGTAATACCACTCAAAATCTTCGAATTCTTCTAAACGACGCATGCTATACACCACAAGACGAATGGATAGAATTAAAATTAGACACCGATAAACAACGTCACGACTCCTGGATAGACCACTGTTATTTTCATGGCATCTTTTCAAAAGATATCGCAGAAAAGGATACCACATATTATCTTGTACTCACCACAGAATCAAGTCATCGATTAGATCCGCATACTCTTTTTAAAAAAGAAATACAACGAAAACAACACCTCATCAAGCAAGCTAATCTTCCTCAGAATCTCACTAAACTTATTCTTGCAACGGATCGCTTTGTGGTAACAGCAAATACTCATCGATCAATACTTGCCGGGTATCACTGGTTTAGCATCTGGGGACGAGACGCTATGATCTCCCTGCCCGGTATTGCATTAGTAACCAAACGATATAAGCTCGCACAAGAAATACTTCAAAGCTTTCATAAAAGATGTAAAAATGGGTTAATCCCTAATGCACTCATGGACAGAGACAACGTCGCGGTTTATAACACTGTAGATGCCCCACTATGGTACATCGACCGTGTATATCAATATCTCAAATACACCGATGACACCGAATTTCTAAAAAAAATTTGGCACACCCTTCACAGCATCCAAGCATCCTACCAAAAAGGAACACTCTTCAACATCCACATGGATACAGATTATCTCATTAGTCATGCGCCTGGATTAACCTGGATGGATGTCAAAATCGGAGATTACTACCCTACACCTCGGGCATATAAAGCCGTTGAAATACAAGCACTCTGGTATAACGCGTTATGCATTCTCAGTCACCTTGCAGCAGCACTCGGCGAAGATGACATCTATGCACCTCTTGCAGAAAACGTGCAAACGAGTTTTCTCCAAAGCTACACACATCAATATGATGTTCTAGACCAAAAAGACATTTCCATCAGACCTAACAAGCTTTTTCTCGTGTCACTGGACTTCTCAATGATCCCGCCAAAGTTACAAAAAAATATAGTTATGGATATCGAGCATCATCTGCTCACTCTTTTTGGCTTACGCACACTTGCTACAATTGATTCAAGATATAAAGGTCAATATATTGGAGAGTTCAACCGAGATATCGCCTATCATAACGGCATGGTATGGCCCTGGCTTCTTGGACCGTATATCACCGCATTCATCAAAACACATAATTATGATCCAAAATGGCGAGACTATGCCTATACTACCTTTATACAGCCCATGCTTGAGGTATTTGGGGAACGATGGGATGGCTCAATTCATGAGATATTCGACGGCGATCCACCCTATACACCACGAGGGTGCATATCACAAGCATGGAGCGTTGCAGAAATACTACGCGCCTGGGTCGAAGACATTGATGGTATCCGCCCGCCATATGAGAGCAAATATGCTGGATTACATGAAATACGCGTTTAACACATACTGTTGAATCATACGATTTGTGTTAAAAAAAGACGCATTAATAGCAATACAGCTACGCATCGTTCTAATCCAGTTATCCCGATCCTTATAAAACTTGGGAATAATCCATGACTCAAGTTTATCATATAGATCATACCGATCAATATCATCATCAGATTCCTTCTCCTCAGTTTTCTCAGGACCAATAGACCACCCCGTAATATTTTCTACGCATCCCTCAAGCCACCAGCCATCAAGCGTACTACACTGGGGAACACCATTATGCGCTGCTTTCATACCTGAAGTACCAGATGCCTCCTGCGGTCGCCGAGGAGTATTCAACCACAGATCAACACCCGCAGTCATGAGTTTCCCAATAGTGATACCATAGTTTTGAATATAGGTTAACTTAACTGAATTAGAAAACGATTTTTTAGCAGTATAAATACGTTTAATTGTTTCCTTCCCAGAAGTATCCTTAGGATGCGCCTTACCAGCATAAATAATCTGAATTGGACCCGCTTTCTCAGCGATCGCTTTAAGCCGCTCTTGATCAGAAATCAATAAATCTGGTCGTTTATACTCTGTTTGCCTCCGAGCAAACCCAATAGTAAAATCAGTGTAATTCATACCTGCGTTGTTCCGACTGTTTACAAAATCAATTAATTTTTGTTTAGCCTCTATATGTGCCTCCCAGATTTCCTCCTTATTAATACTCTGAGCTGCTCTAAACGCATATGGATCGGACCGCCACCCAGGTATATGCTTATCAAATAACATTTGAAATGGTTTGGACACCCAGGTTGGAGAATGCACACCATTCGTAATTGAATCAATCGAATACCCTGGAAACATAATCCGAGATACCTCACCATGTTTCTTTGCCACCCCATTAACATAATGACTAAAAAACAACGCCAAACGGGTCATATTCAACCGATTTTCAAAGGTGATCTCCTTCAGATAATCGCCCGGCATCAAATCACCGATCATAGGCTGCGCATACGACAAATCAAACTGATCATGACCCGCAGCAACCGGTGTATGCGTCGTAAACACACATTGCTGACGCACTTTTTCTACATCCTTCAACTGCCGGTACAACTCCAAGGTTAATAACGCCGCGTGCCCCTCATTCATATGATACTTATCAATCGTTTTATAGCCCAACGCCTGGAGGATCCGTACACCACCAACCCCTAGAATAATCTCCTGCGCAAGCCGATATCTCCGATCACCACCATACAGCTGTTTAGTTAAACTACGATCCCACTCATCATTTCCCTCAATATTTGCATCAAGAAAAAAAACAGGGATAAAATACCCTGCAATCCCTTTAACCAGGTAATACCAAGCCCGAATCTTCACCTCACGACCATCGATAGTAACAGAGGTTGTCGCCGGTAACAATTTTAGAAAATCACTCACCGGAAATTGAATCGGTAATTCTATCTGATTACCCTGCTCATCAATCTTTTGATAAAAATACCCATTTTCAGAGAGTAATGTAACACCAACCAAGGGTATATTTAAATCAGCACAGGATTTAATAGTATCACCGGCTAACACACCCAGACCACCACTATAGGTCGGAATTTTTTCGTCTATACCGATCTCCATCGAAAAATATGCAACCCTAGGCTTCCCATTAAGATGCAAATCATCCTTTGTTTTAACCTGTTTCTCCTTCTGACTCTCCTCCATACTTTCCCTCAACTATTTCTCTAGTAATAGCAAGAGGTACTTTTAAAACATATGGTATCCCCCGACTAATTTTTTCTGCCCTTTTACTTTATCTTAACCACTATCAATTTTTTTTTACGAGTACATCATTCCATCATAGTCACGAGGTTTTTGTTTCTTTTTGTGAGAATGATGTTTGATAAATTTTCGTTGACGTTGTTTACCTACAAAACTAAAATCATGCCGTACTAATCGTACAAATGTTTTATCTGGTAATGGCTCCAACTGAACGATATGTTTTGTTTCAAATTTTTTTAATACTCGTGTTATTATTTGTTCTGAAAGAGTTAATTGTTTAGCGATTTCCTCTATAGTTATGGGGTATGCTTTTTGTAATAATTTAATAATCCGTTCTTCTACTGTACCCGTTGTTATTTCAATCATACAAAAAACCATGTTTACAAACAAGAATCGCACATATCATAGGCACGTACGCCTTTGCGATCATTTTTAAATAATGCAATCACCGATTCATGCATTTCTGCAGGGTATCCTTCAGGGAATTGAATGCAACCCCGGCAGAAATCAAAACCAATTGCTTTTTTAAGATCATCAATAGTAGTATATGCTAATGAATCAGCGTTTATCTCTTCACTAATAGCGCCCCATGTTTTAATTTTTTCACCATTATCTCGCGCAATAAATTCTTTTTTACTTCGCATGTCAATTCCAAGGTAACAGGGGGCGATCAACGGTGGGCACCCAATCCGTACATGTACCTCTTTTGCACCGGCATTACGTATCCCACGAACTAGTTTTCGGATGTTTGTACCACGAACAATTGAATCATCGATTAATACAATGCGTTTGTTGTTTAGAACCGCTCGTAAAAATGAAAGCCCTTCTTCAACTACTTTGTCTCTACTTTCTTGTGTTTGTTGGATGAACGATCGCTCGTCTTTATCTTTCATCAATCCTTCTTCTAAAGGTATTCCTGATTCTAATGCATACCCGGTGGCATAATGGCGACCTGATTCGGGTACCGGCACAACAATATCTGCGTCAACTGGGTATTTTTTCGCAAGTAACCTTCCTAACGCTGCACGTACATCATGAACGGAACGCTGTTTGATACGTGAATCAGGTTTTGCAAAATACACATATTCAAACATACAAGGTTTTTCTTTTTTCTTGACAATCTGTTTTTCCTGGATGGTTCCTTTGGCATCAATCACGATGATAGAACCACTAGGGATATCCTTTACATATTCAAAGTTAATTTTTTTAAATACCCGTGTTTCAGAGGTGATGCAGTACATGCCATCCTGTTTGCCAAGAACAAGTGGCCTGATTTTATAGGGATCTGTTACCGCAATCAGATAGGGGTTCTCTCCGGAATCCGCGAGGAATAATGCTGAATAACTCCCTTCGACCGTATGCATAATGTCTGTGCATGCGTCAAAAATAATCTCTGGATTCAACTCTTTTTTATAGAGTTTATCAGCAAGGGGTAACAATAGCCATTGGACATCACAGTCGGTACGGGGACGCCGTTTAGTTTTGCTGTTCATCTCGCTGCAGTTGAATACGTTACCGTTATGGACTGCTGCTAAAAACGGGTTGACTAAATATTCTGGTTGCGCATTGTGTTTTAAGGATTCAATATCATCAAGACCGGCGGTAGAATACCGGGTGTGGCCGATACCGACATTACCTGGTGTATTGATTTTTTTTTCTTCATTGAAAATATCTCGGACCAATCCTGCATCTTTAGTTACATGAATGTTTCCGTCATAGGTAAGTTTACCCGCGGAGGATTGACCGCGATGTTGAATTGAAAACAAACTATGATAGATTAGCCGGGAGACCGGTTGTCCACCGATTATACCAACGACGCCACACATGACATCACAGGGAATGAAAGACGCGTTATTTTAAGGTTTGTACGTGACTTTTTTATTAGTTTAGAAATCGCCCGTTTTTATAGATTAATGTCCCGTCAGCGTATACTTCGCCTGAGCGCCGTAAATCGCACATCATATCCCAGTGTAATGCAGATTTATTTGTACTGCCTGTTTCGGGGTAGCCGCTCCCTACGGCAATGTGTATGGTCCCTCCAATTTTTTCATCAAACAAAGTATTCATCGTATATTTTTTTATACCATAGTTGGTGCCAAAAGCGAATTCACCGATATAGCGGGCGCCTTTATCCATATCCAGCATGGATGTGAGAAATTTTTGTCCTTTTGTGGCTTTGGCTTTTACTACTTTTCCTTTTTTGAACCATAGTTGAATGTCTTTAACTATTCTTCCACCATGTGATGCGGGGAATGAATAGGAAATATATCCTTCTGCAGAGCTTTCCACGGGGCCGGTGAACACCTCACCATCCGGGAAGTTTTCACGTCCGTAACAGTTTATCCATTTTCGGTTTTTTACTGATAGGGTTAGATCTGTGTTTTTTGCTACAACTCGGATTTTTTTCTTGGTGCTCAAGAGTTTTCTAATTTTTTCTTGGTCTTTTTGCATGTTTTGCCAGAATTTCACAGGGTCTTTTTTGCTGACATGTGCAGCTTTGAAGATGAATTCTTCATAGTCGTTTAGTGACATTTCTGCTTCTTGGGCTGCAGCGTTTGTTGGGTATTGCGTGAGGCACCACCGGAGTTTTTTTTGTGTTGCTCGTTTGAGAAAAATATCGTGTATTTCTTGTTGTGCGGCGCTGCTAATAGCTTGTTTTTTTGGGTTGATATTGGTCATTTTGCGGGTGTTATCTGGGCTGATGATAGTGAGTCGGGCGTCGATGTTTTTGATTTCGAATTTGCTGAGTGGTGAGACGTATTTGAGTTGATTGTTTGATGCGTAGGTGTAGTAAAGTTCTGCGAGTTTGTCGATACCGATGCGTGTATGCGGGTGTGCACCTTTTTGTAATGCCTGGCGGTATACTTCTTGTATTAACGGGGCCGCGCGGTATCCACCGGTTATCATAAATAAATCATTTTTTTTAATACGTAAGGAATGCGTGAGTAAAATATGTGCGAGTTTTTTTAGCCGTGTATCCATCACAGGTATCTCTCCATTGTTTGGAATTCGTTGTGCTGTGATATAGTTTTGCCTAGATGTCTTCCCATTCTTTGAGGACGGAGAACCATTTGTAGCTGTCTATACCGTCAACGTCTTCAACTCTTTTGAGTGTTCGTTCGTATCCTTTTACAAGTGTTCGTGTGTGTATTTTTATGATGAGATCATAGGTGCCAGCGACTGCGCAGACTCTGCGTACACCTTTTATTTTCCAGAGTTGTTGCATTATTTTCTCGGTGTGGTACCCGGGTTTTACTGTGATGAATATATATGCTTTTGTCAGGGTAAGTGCAAATGAGATAATTCCGAGGATGATGAGTACAATGCCGATGAATTTTATTACTAGGAGTACTGGATCGGTGGTGATGGGCTCGATGATGCCGAGGTATCCAAGGAGAATTGCTACAGGTATAGAAA
>CAZRMY010000007.1:0-34006 GCA_964601295.1 uncultured Thermoplasmatales archaeon
AAAACATTACCCTCGGCATGATCACGGGTCTCGGCGCAACCAATCATGCGACCATAGGCCTCTTTGATCTTAAAAGCAAAACATATCATGCACACGACTTCACCGGTGATCATGAAATCACCTGTCTCTATGGAAATATTACCACACAACACAACGAACCGTATCTACATTGTCATATCACTATCTGTGACGCAGATTATCATGCCTATGGCGGGCATCTCACCGCAGCATACGTAAGCGCAACATTTGAAGGAATCATCACTACATTCAATGGAACCGTTGAACGAATAACTGATACGCACACAGGACTGCAGCTTCTTAACCTGTAACCTAAGCATACCACACAATAAAAAAAATAATGTGAGCTACCCGGATAGTTTCGCTAAGATCCTGTCAATGCGTTCTTTCAAATCCATGATATCAAACGGTTTCACCACATAATCCTCTGAGGTCATACTCCCCATACCCTTACTCATAGTATCACCTTTCGCGGTCAGAAACATAATCGGAATCTTATTCCACTTAGGATTCTCCTTAATTTTAGCAGCAACATCCCAACCACTCATCTCCGGCATCATAATATCCAATACCACTAAATCCGGGGTGACCTCATGCAGTTTCTCCAAACAATCCTTACCATTATGGGCTTTAATCACTTGATACCCACTTACTTCTAACACCTGGCCAATAGTCGTTAAAATATCCGGCTCATCATCAACAATCATAACTTTTTTTACCATACATGCACCCTTCACCGCAGACTCATCACAGATAGACAATAACATTCCCACTAAAATACCTTATCCCTCCCACACATACCATACACCAGCGACAAAAAAACGTGAGATATGAAACAAAACAACAATAAGAAGATTTAATAACACGCATGCTATTTTTTGATTGCACCTAACAGCAATGCAAAAAAAAGTTTTTACCTAAAGTGGAAAAGTACATGCAACAAGAAATCACCAACGCCAATCTACTGCACATAATCCTCCGAGCAATCCTCGACGTAGTCGCCAGAAGATCCTCAGATACCTACGCCGTTGTCAGCATCAGCACCGTCCTCAAAAAACTACAAGACAAACACCCACTTTTCTCCTATGTTACCATCAATAAATCAGACTATGAACAAGCAGTACGGCGGGTTACCATTTCCCCACAAGTCAACCAGCTGCCATTAGAGAAAACAACCCACGCCATAAATGATCTTATCATTGCTATTACCCAGGCCATCGGTAAAGCAGCTGACTACTACTTCCTTAGAGAACTCAAAGATGACATCGGATACGAATACGAAACCATCCTAAAAGAACTCGGCATAGACCTTGATTTCATGCAAAACCAATACCTTATCAACCGAAAACAAACACTCACGCCAACCATAACCAACCATAACCTCCTCAACAGAATCTTCACCAGCATGTACACATTACTAGAAGATGAAATCGGACAAGCACACGCCCTCGAACTTCTCAATGAACTACTGCAACGACTCAGCACTAAATACACTTATTTCCAGCTCGTTACCCTCAACGACATTCATTTCAATCAAAAAGACAATCTTGTTACCATATCACAAGAGATCAACCAGCTCTCTTCATCAGAGCTCGCTGAAGGCATCAACCGTTTCCTCAGAGACATCAACAACTCACTCGAGCACACCCAACCATCATCAAATATCGTCGAACAACTCAAAAACAAACTCACCGACCTCTACGTCCAAAAACTTGAAGAAATGGGCGTCAACCTCACCGTCGTCATGCAAATGAAACATCAACTCATATTCAAACACGTTATCAAAGCACTCATCTCCGTGCTCAGCAGAGCAAGCACCCCAAGCTACGCAGTTCTGGCAATAGACAACATCATCAAAAAAATACACAATAAATACGCATTCCTTGATTACATACAAATCGACAACACCCGCTACTCAGATGGCATAGATGCAGTAAGCATCATGACCAAAATAGAAGATATTAGCCCCACACAAGCAGGCAGATCTATACAAAAACTCATTGAAGAAGTCATCAAACATCTTGGTGAAGAAGCCGGACAAAATTTCGTCGACGAATTCAAATCACTCCTCGGCAAAGACTACCTTATACGCATCGAAGAAATGGGCGTCAACCTCCATATGGTAGAACTCAGACAAAACCTCATGTGGTAACAACGCATCTTCACCAGAAAAAACACATCCTCACTCATTCCAAATTAACACTACAAAATCTCATACAAAAAATAAAAGTATAAAAAGACCTAAAACTATACAAACTCTGTGAAACAGGAGAGGGTTTGGGAATACTCAGATGACACACTGAGCTGACAGAATATCAAAAGATCTCATAAAAATGTACCACCGGTTTTTCCACATATCCGCCAAAACCCCAACCCCAGAAAAAAAGAGGAGAGCACACCCCATGCAAACCATCATAATAGTTGATGACCGTCCAGATGACCTCCAAACCATGAACATGATCCTCTCACGTGAAGGCTACGAGGTTATCACCGCTAATGACGGTCAAGAGGCCTTAGATAAACTTGAATCCACCCCAATACATCTCATACTCATAGATATCATGATGCCACATTTATCCGGTTTAGATTTACTCCGCATCCTACGCCAACGACTCCGCCTCAACATCCCCATAGTACTTGTATCAATCAAACCCGAAAAAGAAGTTGATATTAGCAGCGTCAACGGATTCGTACAAAAACCCTTCTCACCCCAGACATTAATCAACACCATCAGCAACACCCTAGCCACACATACGAACACATCTGAGGAAACCAACAAATGAAAAAAATATTAATCGTAGACGACGAACCCGACATCAGAAACACCCTTAAATCCATCCTAGAAAAATTAGATTACACTGTACAAGTAGCTGTCGACGGCACCGATTGTCTTTCAAAAAACAACACCTTCCACCCAGATCTCATACTCCTAGATATCATGATGCCCGGGGAACCCGTATCATCTATACTCAACCAAATAACACAACCAAAAATAATTTTCCTCACTGCTAAACAAACCACTGAAACCGAAAAAAACAGGTACCTATCAAAAAACAATGTCAAAGATTTCATACACAAACCATTCAACATGGAAGATTTAATCACACGCATCAAAAAAGCATTAGCCGCAACACACATGGAGGATTCCAGTGGAACCTGAAGAATTCAGCCTCAAACGTTTCATCTTCGGCTCCATCAGCAGAAAAATAACCATACTATTCATTATGGTAGGCGTCGTAGCACCCACTATCGGCATAGCACTCTTCTACGTCATATCAGTATCGATGCTCCCCGTCAGTGAATCAGAATTATTCGCGGAACAAACCAACCTCCTGCTCACAGCCGCAGCCGTAATCATAGCATTAATAGCAGCCGATGCCGGTTTCGTTGGATTTCTTGTATCCCGATCCATCTCAAAACCAATCAAAACACTCCATCAACTCACACAAGAAATCGAAAAAGGAAATTTCACCGTCCGAACAGACATCAAAACCGCAGACGAACTCGAACAACTCGGCAGAGCATTCAACAGCACCACTGAAGCACTCAGCCGCATGGATGAAGAACGACGCCAAATCGACCATGCGAAAACCGAATTTCTCAGTATCACCTCCCATGAATTACGCACACCGATGACACCAATGAAAGCACAACTACAAATGCTAGAAAATGAATATTTCGGTAAATTATCCAAACAACAAAAAGACAGCCTCGAAGTCGTCCTAAGAAACGCAGATAGACTCGATAAAATAATTGTCGACTTCCTCGAAATATCACGCATAGAAGCCGCACGACTCAAATTCGTGTTCAAAGAAACCGATCTCCACGCAGTATTACAAGAAACCGTCCAATTTATGAGCGGATTTGCTAAAGAAAAAAATATCGACCTCGTTATTGACACACAAAAACTCCCCATCATCGAAGTAGACCCAGATAGACTAAGTCAAATACTCCGAAACCTCATCAGCAACGCCATCAAATTTTCCAACGAAAACAGCAAAATCATCATACACGCAGAAAAACAAGATGACCACATACTCTTCAGCATCAAAGACTTTGGCGCAGGGCTCACACCAGAAAACCAAATACAAGTATTCGAACCATTCTACCAAGTAGAAAAAACCCTCTCACGAAAACACGGTGGCACCGGCCTTGGACTTGCCATCTGCCGAGGCATCGTAGAATCACAAAAAGGCAGAATATGGGCAGAAAGCGAAGGACCAGACAAAGGAACCACCTTTCACTTTACCATACCGATAACACCTGTCCGAGACATTGAGCCCATCAAAGTGTTATTCTCCGCAAAATCAGACCTCGAACGCAAAATCAAAGACGCATTCACCAGCACACTAGGGCCCATGGGAACCGTCGAATTTGAAACCCTCAAAAACCGCAACGCCCTCTGGAAAGACGACCTCATCAAATATATCGATACCTTAACCAAACAAGGCATCATAAACAATATCCGACGTGAAGAATTCAAACATGATATCACCACTATATTTGGAGAAGAACAAAAAAATAAAGTCAAAACGGCCACCCAAACACGGCCGATAAATCAAACACATATGAAATATGAAAAGGTGAAAAATCTATGAGATTACGCGCAATTTTAATAATCATGTTTTTAGCCGTATCTTTGATACCCATCGTCATCATCGGTGGATCAACCAGCTTTGAATTCGTTACCATCCTGCTTATGGCAGTGATACTACTCACCACATTCACCTTCTCCATCATAATCTCCTATTTTATCACCCGTCCATTAGAAAAACTCACCCGTAATATCGATGAGATCAGCAAAGGCAAACTCGATGTAACCCTAGATAAAAGCGAAATATATGAAATCAACAAACTCACACATTCTCTCGACCGCGTTATGGCAAGTCTAAAACTCGCCATCCATAAAGTCGGGGTAAAAAAAGGTGAAATCTTCCAAGAAACCGTTAAAGCCAAACAAGAAGTTGAATGCAGATATCAAGATTTATTAAAAACCTTAGATAACTGGGTATGGGAAACCGACCCAAATGGAGTATATGTATCATGCACACCCAAAGTAAAACAACATCTCGGATATACCCCCCAAGAAATAATCGGCAAAAGCATCTACGATTTTATCAGCTCTGAAGATGTCAAACGAGTAAAAAACGTCATTACCACCGCTATTAAAAATAAAGCCCCTATAGAACAATTAGAATTCTGGTGTCAACACAAATCAGGAAAAAAAACGTACACTCGAATAAATGCCGTACCCGTGTTAGACGAAACAAAGAAACTCGTAGGCTACCGTGGTGTCGAACAAGATATCACCAATATAAAAAATGCTGAAATAAAAATCGATGAACTCAACAATAAAATCGGTGAGCTGAGAACTCGTGTCCGTGGCGTCCTCAACGAACAACATAAGACAAAACTAGCAAAAGCAAAAAAAGATATTTCACTTGCAAACAAAGAAACCGAGCAGGAATTTGATGAGATCTTTATTTTCGACGACCATGCCAATATTGTTGATTGTACTGAGAATTTATACAAAAAACTCGGTTACACCAAAGGTGAAATGCTGTCATTGAATATCACTGATTTTGATGCACTGCAAAGTAAACATGACATCCAAGACAAAATTTCAGCGGTCAAAAAAGCGGGTAAAATAAATTTTAAAACTATACATAAACGCAAAGATGGCTCAGCAATACCTGTCACCGAAATCATGCATTACTTAAAAGACAGTAACACCTTTAAATGCGTTGTTCTAGACGAATCCTAAGTATCTCCAAAGTAACAAATCAATAAAAACACACAGTAATACTTATGTGAGAATCTCCTCTGATAACCATCAAGTATTTATCCTTCTTTTTGATGACGGATGATTAGATCATCATGATAACTGCCTCCGATCGCTCCCGTGGAATATCCTATGCTATTCGAGATGTCCTTGTACCCGCAATGAAACTAAAACAACAGGGTGTGAACGTACTCCATCTCAACATTGGTGATCCCATCAAATATGATTTTGATACCCCACAACATATGAAAGATGCCTTGTACCAAGCAGCACAACAAGGATTCAACGGCTATTCCCCCTCTGAAGGATACCTGGAACTTCGAGAAGCTCTTCTCAATCGAGAAAAACAACGTAACCATGTCGGCTATGCCCCCTCAGATATCTGTATAACCACCGGTGTAACCGAATCATTACAAATGCTGCTCAACGCGTCACTAAACGCCGGTGACGAACTTTTAGTACCCGGTCCCACCTATCCACAATATAATCTTATCACTCACCTCGCAGCAGCAAAACCCGTGCCCTACAAAACAATCGAATCTGATCACTGGCAACCTGACATTGAAGACATCAGACAGAAGATGTCTAACAAAACAAAGGGAATCGTCATCATAAACCCAAACAACCCCACTGGCGCACTCTATTCACAGAAAATACTCAAAGAAATTATCGATATCGCCGGTGAACATAACGTATTCATAATATCAGATGAGATCTACGATGATATCACTTTTGATGATGCACAACATGCAACCGCAAGCTTAACATCAGATGTGCCAGTAATAACGTTTAACGGGTTTTCTAAAGTATACCTCGTACCAGGATGGCGTGTCGGCTATGCACTCTTTCATCACACTGGAGAACTCGCAGAAATCCAAGATGCATTTATGCGGATAGCCCGCTCACGGTTATGCGCCAATTCTGTCTGTCAGCAAAGTGCGATAGCCGCATTAACAGGACCTCAGGACCATATAGCTGAGATGAACAATCGCCTTCGAAAACGTCGGGATTTCTGCTATAAACGTCTCAACGAAATCGAAGGAATTTCAACGGCGAAACCTGATGGAGCATTCTATATTTTCCCCAAAATCGATGGATTAGCTCACGGCCCGTGGAAAGACGATAAAGAATTTGTCTTAGATCTTTTACATGAAACACATGTACTCGTTGTTCATGGATCCGGGTTTTGCCCAGTATATGGAAAAAACCATTTCCGTGGCGTAATACTCCCGCCTGTTGATATACTTGAACCCGCGTTAGATCGTCTTGAACAATTCATGCATAAACGATTATCTTAAATCAGAGCAAAAACCGACAATCAATATATTTTTTAATCACTACAAGATTACGTTCAGCGAGGATGCAATATGGTACCAAGTAAATCAGAAACTACTGAGATGACAGATTTAAAACATTATCGTGCAATTGAAGCTCGTTTTTATGGAGAACTCATGAAATTATGCCGTCGATACGGCGCAGAGTTAAATCCGATATCGATTTTTGGTATCATGGATATCGTAAAAACAGAGTTGCGTGAGCTCGATAAACAAGCCCGACAGGTAATGAAACACAAAAAAACCAGTTTAGAAGATGAATCTGAAAGTGTTTAGTACTTCATCGTTTTTCTTTATTCTACCTTCCAAAAAATAGTAGAAAATTTTTATAACCCTGCTGTTTACTGTTTTTTATGTGAGGATTGTACATGATCGTTGCTCAATTAAGTATCGCCCCAATTGGTGTTGGAGCTAGCCTTAGCGCATATGTCAAAATAGTCATTGAGACGTTGAAAAAAGAGAACATCAAGTTCACACCTAATGCTATGTCCACGGTTATTGAAACAGAGGACCTTGAGACATTGTTTCATGCGGTTCAAGCAGCGCATAAAGCGATGGTATCTACTGGTGCGCCACGGGTGATAACTGAATTAAAAATTGATGATCGACAAGACAAAGTTATTTCTGCTCAGTCGAAATTGGATTCGATTTCATAATTTTTAGGGTAGAAATCTTTGGTCAAAATCTTTCAAAAAAAGTTATATGCATCATTTTCATTCCGGAATCTGGGAAGGTATATTATTATGACATCTGATTCCTTAATTGAGATAATTTTTCATGGACGCGGTGGACAGGGCTCAGTCACCGCTGCTAATCTATTAGTTGCAGCAGCACTTAAAGATGGTAACAATGGTGTGCAAGCGTTTCCACTGTTTGGTGCGGAACGACGAGGGGCACCGGTGAAAGCATTTGCACGTATTTCAAAAACTGAGATACATTTGCGTAGTGAAATCAGAAATCCTGATGTTGTCATTGTGCTGGATGAAAGTATTATGGACTTGGTTGATGTGTTGAAAGATTTGAAGCAAGGAGGACGAATTCTTATAAATACGCAGAAACAACCAGATGAGTTTGCGTTTTCTAATAAGTATAAAGTTGCAACCGTTGATGCGACAGGTATTGCTATTAAAAATGATATTCTTGTTGGCGGTATACCGGTGGTTAATACCCCTATTCTTGGTGCGGTGCCACATGTGTTAGATCGCGTTACGTTGACCTCAATCCAGAACGTTATCAAGGGTAAATGGAAGGGTACGCAAGGTGATAAAAACGTGAAGGCTACCCAGGATGCTTATGATATTGCGGGGGTGAACTTTTGAAGAAATATAAGGTGATAACCTCTGTTTCTTATCCAAAAAAAGGCGCTATGGGTAAAACGGGTAATTGGCGGGTGTACCGCCCGGTTCTTGATAAAGAAAAATGTGTGAAATGTCTCCGTTGTTGGGCGTTTTGCCCGGAGGCTGCGATCACGAAAAATAAAGATGGGACTATCTCCATTGATTATGATTATTGCAAAGGCTGTGGTGTCTGTGCAAATGAATGTAAAGTTAAAGCGCTTACAATGGTACGGGAGGGTAAAAGATGACTGTGATGATTGATACTGGGAATTATATTGCAGCAAAAGCAGCAGTTATGGCTCGACCAGATGTGGTTGCAGCATATCCTATCACTCCGCAAACTACGTTAGTAGAAGGTATTGCAAATTATTGTGCCACGGGTGAGTTTAAAGGTGAATATATTTGTGTTGAAAGTGAGCATTCAGCGATGAGCGCCTGTATTGGTGCAAGTGCGGGTGGTGTTCGAACGTTTACTGGGACTTCTTCACATGGGTTGCTGCTTATGCATGAGATGTTACATTGGGCGGCGTTAGCACGATTGCCTATTGTTATGTGTAATATTAACCGTGTTATAGGCCCTGGATGGAATATCTGGGCTGATGAAAATGATTCTATTTCACAACGGGATACAGGGTGGATTCAGTTTTATTGTTCTAGTAACCAAGAAATTTTTGATACCATTATTCAGTCGTTTAAAATCGCTGAGAATCATAAGGTGTTGCTGCCGGTGATGATTAGCTATAACGCGTTTATTTTGTCCCATACCTCGCTCCCGGTTGATGTACCTGAGCAAACAGAAATTGATGCATATCTACCATCCTTCAAACCTGGGTGGGAATTAGATGTAGACAACCCGATAACTTTTGGTAATATTATTGGACCGGATGCCTATTTCAAAGTACGACGCGCGATGCAAGATGCAAGTGAATATGCTAAAAAGCTTATCCCTGAAATCGCTCAGGAATGGAAGAGAACATTTGGTCGTTTTCACGGGGATCTTGTTGAAACTTATCTATGCGATGATGCAGAGTATATTCTTGTTGCCATGGGTGCGATTGGCGCGGAGAGCAAGGTAGCTATTGATAACCTACGCAAACAAGGTAAAAAAGTAGGTCTTTGCCGCCTCCGGGTTATCCGTCCGTTCCCAACTGAAACTATCATTGAGTTAGGTAAACAAGCGGATCTTATTGTTATCGATAGAAATATCTCGGTTGGGTTAGAAGGCGCGATGTCATCTGAGATTAAAGGAGCGTTATATCAGCATTCTGATGCTAAAGTGTATAGTTTTATTGCGGGTATCGGGGGAAAAGATGTTACCTATGGGGATATTGAAACAATGTGCATAAAAGCAATGACGGGTAAAGCAGAACCGTCGGAATGGTTTGGACTAACGGAGGTGTGATTGTACAATGGCAATTAAAGATTTACCTGATCTTGAATGTGTGCTTCCGGGTAGTGCAGCGTGTCCGGGTTGCCCAGCAACGCTTGGGTTGCGGCTGGTGTTAAAAGCATTAGGCAAAAACACGGTGATGATTGTTCCTGCGTGCTGTACGGCGGTTATAGAAAGTCTTCATCCTCATACCTCTTTTGATATTCCGGTGATGAATATCGCTTTTGAAGCTGCTGCAGCTGGTGCCTCTGGTGTTGAAGCTGCGTTTCGGAAACGCGGTAAGGATGCCACGGTTGTTGCATGGGCAGGTGATGGCGGCACTTATGACATAGGGCTTCAGGCGCTTTCCGGGGCGTTAGAACGACAGACTAATTTTATTTATATCTGTTATAACAATCAGATGTATTCGAACACAGGGATTCAGCGAAGTGGTGCTACCCCATATGGTGCGTGGACTACTACCACGGTTACCGGGAAAACAGAATTTCGTAAAGAGATGGGTGAAATTGTGAAAGCACATAACATTCCATATGCTGCGCAAACCTGTGTGAGTTACCCTGATGATCTGTTTAACAAAATGAAAAAAGCCAAGGCTACAAAAGGCCCGAAATATGTGGAGATTCTTGCACCGTGTCCTCCTGGCTGGCGTTTTAGTATGGATAAAACCGTTGAAATGGGTAGAATGGTGGTAGAATCAGGTGCATGGGCATTATATGAGATTGAAAATGGAACAGTTACTTTTAATGGTGTAAGTAAAGCAATACTTGAGGGGAAACGACAGCGAAAACCTATTGAGGATTGGATGAAATTACAGGGTAGGTTTAGGCATTTGTTTACTCCGACGAAGGACACCAAAACACTCAATATGATCGAGGAGCATATCGATCAAATGTGGGAACGTTACCGGAATTGTTACTAACCCTGGTAAAGGAGTGTGAAAAAGTTAATGGAGGCTTTAGGAAATGTTTGCAAAGGAACTGGTGAAACAGAGCCTCCCCCTGCTTGTTATTTGTGGGTTAGGTAGTCTGATTACAGGTGCCACCTTTGGTTTTATGAGCGAGGTGTTCCGGTTTATCCCGGGGTTAATCGTGGTGGTACCAGGTATTATTGCGCTGCGTGGGAATATTAGCACGGCGTTTGGCTCCCGGTTAGGATCTGCATACCATCTTGGGCTTATTGATGCAGATAACATGTGGAATCTTGAGTTGAAAGAGAATATCTTAGGGTCAATAGTATTAAGTTTTATTATGGCGGTTATCATCGGTGGTTTAGCGTATGGTACGTCGGTGGTGCTTGGTGTTTCACCGAACCCGTGGGTGTTGATTGGCATTGTTGTTCTTGCAGGGAGTATATCTGGTGTGATATTGACGTTTTTGACTATTTTGATTATTTTTTTGGTGTTTAAACGAGGATATGATCCAGATAATATCACCGGTCCTGCATTAGCGACCTTTGGTGATGTTATCACGATAGTGAGTATTTTTGGTAGTGCGATTCTGCTGGGGGGTTTTGTCTGATGTACAAGTGGCAAACTATTGTGAAACGTGGTATCCCGTTGCTGAGTGTGTTTGCCGTAGTTGAGATTTTTGCTGGGCAGCTCCTTCAGGGTAGTCAGGAACAGTTGTTGAGTACGTTATTGATTTTTTTAGTGTCTATACCGGTTATTAATGCGGTTGGTGGCAACTTGGGGAGCATTCTTGGCGCCCGTATCGCCTCGGGTTTACATGTTGGATCTATTGAATATAAGGTTTCTGATAAAAAAATGCAGGAGAATTTATTTACCGCGTTTGTTATGGGTGTACTAACATATATTATCCTTGCGATACTTATTTATTATATTGCAGTGTTGTGGGGTATACACACGGGTATCAGTGCGATGACATTTATAGGGATCTTTGTCAGCGTGGGTATATTATTGATTTTAGGGGTATCTATAGCTAGTGTGTTCACTGCGTTCTGGTCGTTTAAGAAAGGATTGGACCCAGATGATATGGTTGCCCCGGTTGTTACCACCTTGTGTGATACATTGGGAATTGTTTTGTTGATTGTGATGATTGGAGTCGTTGGACTATGGTAGAAGCAGAAAAAAAACGGAGACGTATTTTTGGTATATTGCAGCGGACACCTAAATGGAAAAAAGAGGAATTCTCAGAAGTTTCATATGAACCACAATCTGTGAAAGACTTGTTAACTGAGATGAAAAACATCTCCGAGCTTATCATTGATTTAGGGTATTCTGCAGTACTGTTTAACAACAAAGAGATAGCCGAAGAAGTTAAATTCCTTGATGTACGAATGGATAAATTAAATTACGATATCCGTATGATGGCGATGATGGCCTCACGCACAAAAGAAGATGCCGAGCAGCTTGCAGGTATCTTACAAGTCGCAGAGGCCGCGGAAAGTATCTCCAATGCAGCTGGAGATATTGTTGATCTTTTATCTAAGGAAAAAACCGGGCCGATTCTCCCCCGGATTCTTAAACAAGCAGATGAGCAATTGTTTAGAATAAAGGTATCCAGCCAATCTAATGCCTGTGGCAAAAAAATTGGTGATCTTAAAATTGAATCGGAAACAGGTATGCGCATTATCGCTATACGGCGGGGTGACTGCTGGATATATAACCCTGATGCTGAGGTGACCATTCAAGCCGCTGATTGGTTGATCACACGTGGTACTGATGAAGGGCACAGTGAACTAAATAAATTCCTCCAGGGTAAATTGGAGGTGCTGGAATGAGTAAAAAAAGTGTCGCAGACATTGTCCTTGAAATCAAAGATAAATCAGAACTTATGGTTGATCTTGCGTATTCATCTTTATTGTATGATAACAAAATCATTGCCGATGAAGTATACGAGCTTGAAGCATTTGTAGACGGCTTGTATAAGGATATCCAGCGGAAGATTTTGAAAACCATTCAGGATAAACAGATATCCCTGGATGATGCAGTATCAGTACTCCGCCTTGCTGAATGTGGAGAAAAAATATCTGATGCTGCCCTGGAGATCGCTGATGTAGAACTACGAGATATTGAACTACATCCGATACTTAAAATGAGCATCCGAGAATCAGATGTGGTATTCACTCGTGTTCAGGTGCATCCCGAGTCGATATTCTGTGGAAAAACATTAGGGGCGTTAAAACTTGGCAGTGAAACAGGGATGTATGTGATTGCTATGCGTCATAACAATAAATGGTTGTATGGTCCAACAAAAAAAACTCGGATTGACCCTGATGATATTTTATTTGCTAAAGGCCCAGAGGATAGTGAAAAGCATCTCATTGAACTAGCACATGGTACAACCACTGAACTCTAACGGTATTTTTTTGAGAAGTTTCAAGTAAATTTAGTTAACTGATGTATCGTGCACCCTGCTGGTCAACCTGACAGAGATATAGTTTCCCATATGCTGCAAGACTCGTGCAGAGTTTCTCAGTGTCACCACATGCAAATATTGAGTTTCCTAGCATGCACATACTTGCAAGACCATGCTTTCTAGCGGTGTCAATAGCAGCGTGTATCTTTTTTGATGCCAATTTTGTTTTTTGTGTAAAAAGGTAGGATAAATTAAATAGTTCTTCAATAGTTGGTTTTTCTAAAATTTTTTTGGTGCAATATCTACCATACGAAATAATAGATTCCATATGTTCTTTATTTGTCAGAATCTTTCTAGTGTTTATTTTGCGGCCTATCACACATAATACTATGTCGTAATCTCCAGGGATATGTTCGATGACACCCCACGGTGGTAATCCCGGTTGACGACGAATTTCAATACCTCCAAAACATGCAGCGAGGATGTCACCTAACCCTGTGTTAAGTTTGATTTCTGCGCAATGCGCTGATTTTAATGCATCTTCACGGGGGATTTTCAACGCCTGTGCGAGTGCATATGTGGCGCTGAGTGCTCCGGCTGCACTCATACCAAACCCTTGTCCTTGAGGGAGGTCAAGCCGAGTTCTAACAGTTATATGTAGGTTGGCTGTCTGGATGAGTTGTTGTATCGCAAGTTTTGTAACCGGTGCATTGGATGGTTTACCATTTACGTACACGGTGAGTGCATTTCTACCTGTTGAGCTCACTTCTATCTGGCTGGTTGCACCCAGGGTTACATTAATGCCGGCACCCCGTGACCCAGATCGGTAGAGGTTGTTTGGCTCAAAGAATGGTTCGAAAAAACCGGAGATGTGCGCGGGAGCAAAAGCTTTGAATTTCACGTCTCTTTTTCACCGTTTTCTATCTGTTGTAATACGATCAAGTATATATGCGGCTAATATGTTTTTTGCGGCTTTTTTATGCGTGGTATCCCCCTGTTTGTCTATAACCCATATTTCATTGGTGTCTTGTGTGAAACCAGTAAGTGTGTTAGCGATAACATAATCTAGATTGTATTTTGCTAGCAGTGCTTTGCCTTGTTTTTTTGCGTTTGCTGCTGTGTCATTTACTTTGAAGGCTATGAGCATAGCATGTGGTGCCTTTTTCCGTATAAGTGGAAGTAGTTTTTGTGTTGGTGTTAACTCAATGCTCAATTTTTTTTCTGACGAGGGTATTTTACCCGACTGTTTTTTAGGGTGATAATCTGTTATTGCCGCGCAGACAATGATGGAATCATAGCTGCTCAGAGAATGATTTTGAATAAGATGCCGCAGCTCTGAATAAGAGGTATATCTGATTGTTGGAATGTGCTTCGGGGCCGGTTGAGGGGAAGACCCATACCACAGGGTGATATCACTGTTGCGTTCGAAGGCGTTTTGTGCGAGTGCAATCGTGGTTTTCCCCGAGCTGATATTGGTCAGTACACGTATGTCATCTATGGGCTCTGCGGTGCTGCCCCCGATGATCAGTATTTTTTTGCTGGTAAGATCCTGTGGCCCTAGTTTTTGCAGAACCTGTTGCACAATCTCTTCGGGTTGCGCAAGCTTTGCTTTATGCCCGGTGGTATGCGGTTCAATGAAATCTACATCCAAGTTTTTACATTTAATGATATTCTGTTGCACCACCGAATGGGTATACATTGAAAGATGCATTGCAGGAACAATCATCACCGGTATATGTGACCCGATAGCAGTTGTAGCAAACGTGGTCACTGGTGTATCATCGATGCCAAGAGCAATTTTTGAAAGCGTGTTTGCTGTGCAGGGGGCTATCAATAGCAAGTCTGCAGCATCAGGAATCTGTCCACAGTAGCTAACATGTTCAGTTTTCCCGCTTAGCCATACAATAGGCGTGTTCCCCGTGGCAAATTCAAGTGCATCAGGATGGATTATTCGTGTAGCAGCAGTAGTCATAACCGGAATGACATCCGCGCCATGCCTGATAAGCTCACGAGCAAGGCGTATTGTTTCAACAGCCGCTATACTACCAGTTACACCTAACACAATCCGTTTACCCGTAAGTTTATCTGAGAGGCTACCACGAAGATCATCAGCTGGATGCATAGTGGACTACTCCACAAAAAAATATTATTTTTTTTTTATGTTATCTAACTACCATTACCGAGCAGCTGGAATGACGCACGATTTTATCAGTTACACTGCCAATAAGAAAACGCCCTTCTTTACCGTATCCTTTATATCCGACCACAATCAAATCAATTTTATGTTTTTTTGCAGCAAGTAAAATCTCATCAGCTGCATCCCCGGATTCCACGAGTATATCAATGTTTTTAACTTTGCTTTCAATGTCTTTAGAAACTTGTGAAAGTGTCTCCATTGTTTTTTCTTTGAACGTACCTGATTGAACCATACTGCTCAGATCAAGTGTCGGCAGCAGCATTTTAGTAAACGATGATTCAATGAGCTCTGCAGGTATAACCGTAAGAAAAACTACTTCATCTTCAGGGTGCGCACATTTCGTCAGCATCTCCATGGCTTTTTTTGCCGCATCAGATCCGTCATAGGCCATAAGTATTCGTTTCATGTCATGCAATATACGGTGTTTGTTCTAAAACATTTCGTGCCATTTGATAACGTCCAAAAAAAACATTTTTCTCAGATGATATTAACTAACTCGTATCACGATCTATTTCAATAATCGTTTTTGGTCCTTCTCCTCCAGCATGATATCGTTTGTATACATGAACATCAGTTATCTGCGCATCATCTAAATACGCCACACCATTTAATCCATCCTCAATAGACTTCAATAAATTAGAGCAATCAGGACGCCTTGGGCAAGGAACATCTGGCATCGGTTTAGTCTTCCAAATCAACCGTTTCGGACGAGGAAGAAAAAAGGTTACACATAGTTTTATCGGATAATCCAAAGGATTATCAAAAACCTTTTCAGCCCGCTCCCGAATCAGATGCTCAAAATGTTTTGCCTTTGTAGGAGTATAAAAACGAATATTACCTTTTTTTGTTTTAAACCCCCGTGGCCTCGGCTTCGCAATAGGAGTCCCTGTTACCTCAATACTATACATGTTTGAGCCATCCACACATCATGTACCTTTAAATATGAAAAAGGTAAAATACTTACAAAGGTTTTAATGTTTGGTAACCCGCCCTTGGAAACTACGGCGATTTTAGGGAAAAAACCATGAAAAAAGATGTCATCGTAAAAGAAGCGATGAAAACGAACGTGGCAATGGTCACCTCTGATGCCACAGTTCTTGAAGCAGCTCAGCTCATGAAAAAAAAGAAAATTGGTAATGTATTAATTGTTGAAAATAATCAACCTGTAGGAATACTCACCGAAAGTGATATTTTAAAAAAAATCGTCGCAGAGGATAAACACGCACGAGACGTACAAACACAAGCAGTTATGAGCACCCCAATTATTGTTATTGACCCGTATAAAACCCTTGAGGAAGCAATGAAGATTATGGGACGATGTAACATACGTCGCCTGCCCGTAGTAGAAAATGAAAAACTGATCGGTATTATTACCCAACGTGATATCTCACGTATCTCACCAGTGCTCCATGAAATATCACGGGAATGGCATGACATCACCGTCCGTGATGAATCACAGCTCAGACAACAAATCTTCTCAGGAAAATGTGAAGACTGTAACACGTTATCTGCAAACCTACGTAATGTTGATGGGCGTTTACTCTGCGAGGACTGTATCGATGCATTAAAATATGAATAAAGGAGGAGGAAAAAAAGTTTTTAGAGGTGGGAAGAAACCATGAAAGTTAAAGATATAATGACCACAGATATCGTCTCAGTTGATAAGGACGATAGTCTCAGGCATGTTCTAACACTCATGAAAAAACATGACATTACCAAACTACCTGTACTTGAAGAAAAAAAACTTATTGGAATTGTCACCGATAATATGATCGCCTATAAACTTGGCTCTATCAGGAAACGCGGGGTCACTGCAGCTCGACTGCATGCATCATCAGTGCTAGAAAAAAAGTTTATTTCTATTTCAACACAAACCCCCGTTAAAACACTCCTGAATTCAGTTGGAGAACCAGGTCCTACGATACTACCGGTATTAGATAACCATGATCTCGTGGGCGTTGTTACCAAAGCGGATTTACTCCCCCTGGTAGATAATAAAAAACCGGTTCATAGTATCATGCAGGAACATGTGTTCACCGTTGATCCAGAAGATCGCGTGATACATGCACGAAGAGTGATGATTGACAATGAAATCGCCCGGCTCCCTGTTGTACACGAAGGACGACTCTTAGGCATGATCTCTGACAAAGAAATCGCGTTTGCGTTCGCCGACATAAAACGATCTTACCCATTAGGACGGCAGAAACACCAACTCGATGAATTAGTTGTCGGCAATGTCATGAAAACACCTGCGATATGGATCCCCCGTTCAATGAGAATTCTTGATGCTGCTAAAATCATGCTTAAACATAATATTGGCGCGCTCCCTGTAATACATGATAATACCATAGAAGGTATTATAACTCGAACAGATCTCATCAACACCTTAGACATGTAAAAAATAAAATACGTGAATGATGAGGCAGTGTTGTGGAAGATGCCACATGACATATCATATCCCCACAAATAAACAAATACGATCAGCATTGAATACTGTTCTAAAAAAATATAGAACGGTGCCCTCACAGTATCGATTACATAAACTCATCGTAAAAGAACTTTCAACGAAAAAAAAGAGATACGGTGTCAGCAATAAACGCCTACGTCAACTTGCCATACAAAGTGATTTTATCGATCTGGAAATACACAGCCGGGAGGGCGATCCACACAAAATTCTTAACAAATGTCCCGTATGTGGTGGTGGGCTACAACGAGTGAAAAATCAAACCATCTGGGGTGGCGAGGTAACTCTACAGTTTCGCTGTCAAACATGTGGCTATTGGACCGGGAAGAAAAAACGCATACCTACTCGCTATGTTTTTCATCTTAAAAAACCAACAAAACAAAAATAATTTGTTTTGAATAACAAACCTTATATAATTACTACGATAATATTTCTATTAGTTTCCATGAAGAAATACATATGCAGTGCTTTAATGGTACTTCTATTGCTCCACATTTTTTGTTCGATCAATTCCATTGCCGAACAAGAAACTATGACACAGCCCATTTCGACCATTAACCAGTATGAAGACGGGTATCGTTTTAACCACCAAGGATGGATCTATGTACATATCGAGGGGTTACCGTATAAACGCGGGTTTCAACATGGATATCTGCTGGCGGGGGAAATACAAGATGCAGTAACTCGATGGAGCCACACCATTCATAATTATCCTAAGTTAAAATTTATTAGTCCGCATCTTTCCAAACAGCGATATGAATCTGTTGCTCAGACATGGTGGGATTTCTGTAAAACTAATTGTAAGCGGATGTACTGGGATAAATTCCCGGAGGAATACCAACTGGAAATTATGGGTATTGCTGACGGCGCAGCAAGTAGAGGTGCACAGATATTTGGCAATCCTATTACGTATGTTGACATACTTACGATTAATGAAATGTATGAGTTTATGTCAAAGCTCACTCGTATCCCCCGAGCGATACATCCTCTGCGAACGTTGTTATATAGAATTGAACAATCGGTTCCTGAGCTGAAACAGTATGACATGGATACGTTGATTGATGATTTCCTGGATCAGGAGTTTGCACATCATTGCAATGGTTTTATCGCCACAGGTGACGCAACGACCGAGGGTCAAATGATTATTTCACATACCACGATTTGTGGTGGTACGATGTGGTGGTGGAACTACTATATTTCTCTGCGATGGAATATCATTTTAGATATACAACCCATTACAGGGCATCGGGTGATTGTTACTACGTCACCAGGTTTCATTTGGAGTGATGAGGATTACTATCAAAATGATGATGGTATTGTCATGATTGAAACCACTAACCCACAGGGGCTGTATGATAACAAAGGACTTCCGCTCTCGGTACGTGCTCGTACTGCAATGCAGTATGGCAGCAGTATAGATGATGTGCTGTATCATATGCGATATCGTAATGATGGTAGTATGAACGCAGTATGGCTCATTGGTGATGCAAAAACTGGTGAGATCGCCCGGTTTGAGCTTGGATATCGTAAATCCGCAGTATGGCGGACGTTTAACGGGTTTTACTGGTCTGCTAATAACCCATATGATGTAGGTGTTCGTCTTGAGAAACTTAATTGGAAGCTCTATCTTAAACGGCTTATCGGATCGTTTATCGGGATACCAGGATTTGGGTATCACAGTATTTTTTATCGTCCGGAGCCACGGGATTTAAAATATGAGGAGCTTGGTAACAAATATTACGGGAGCATTGATGCAGATATTGTTAAAGAAATATCCACTGCGTCTCCCATTGGTGATTGGACAACTGATTGTAAAGTCAGCGATACTAAGATGTTGGCGTATAATGGATTATGGACGTTTTTTGGGAATCTTCGAAATAAAACGCTTGAGATGCCGAATTTTGATAACCCTGGGGTTATCTATCAAAATGTCTATCCTACTGGTTGGACTCGAGTATACTCGCTTCCTACCAAAGATGAATTTACTTTTATGCAAGAATTCGATGATCTAGGTGAGCCCTTTGAGGTGAACTGGGAGGTTCATACTGAGCATACCGTTAATTATTTTAGTACGTTTGCAGCGGTGAACAATAATGTAGTGTATATGGCGTCCTCGCCAGGTGAATTGTATGCATTATCAACGTCAACAGGTGATCTACTATGGTCGTATAACATCGGTGAAGACCCGGTTACACCAGTTATTCATGATGGTAACGTGCTTGTGGGTTCCCGATCAGGGTTGTCTGTGTTTGATCTTACAGGGTCATTGTTATGGGAGTATCCTGCTAGTTTGATTGTTTCAGCACCCATTGTCTCACAGAATCGAGTATATTT
The DNA here is from genome assembly GCA_964601295.1 of uncultured Thermoplasmatales archaeon. GTDB lineage: Archaea > Thermoplasmatota > E2 > DHVEG-1 > DHVEG-1 > CAZRMY01. The sequence goes on from CAZRMY010000007.1 coordinate 20,174, forward strand.
TGGTGATAAAACTGGTAGGTTGTATGCGGTTTCTTTGGATGATGGATCGATGGTATGGGAGAAAGATTTTGAGTATCCTGTGTATCCTGCATTGTCCTCTACTAACCGGATTATCGTTGCCTCTGGGGAGAGATGTTGTGCCCTTGAGCCCAATGGTGATATCGTGTGGACTTTTAAATCCGAAGGCCCGATTACGGTGAAACCCGTGGTTAACGACGGCCTAGTTTTCGTAGCCTCATGGGATACCTATATTTATGCTTTGTACGAAGGCTCTGGTGCGGTCAAATGGTCTTTTGAAGCAGGGTGGGGGTTTGATGCAAATCCAGTGGTGAGTGATGGGATGTTGTTTGTCGGTTCGCATGATAATAATCTATATGCGTTGCATGCTCAAACAGGTGATTTAAAATGGATGTTTTCGTGTGATTCGGGTATCCATTCTCATCCGGTTGTTTGTGATGAATCTGTGGTATTTGGTTCAGATGATGGACGGGTGTATATGCTGGATGTAGATACTGGGATGAATATAAAATATGTTGCTCCAGGTTTTACGACGGATGCCGCTGATTTGGATAATTTTATTACAACACCAATTCGTTCTGATTTTGCGTGTGATGGAACAGCAGTGTATGGCGGCGTGTTTGGTGTGTTGTATTCATGGTGCTTAGAGTAGGGGCAGAGCATTATTTGTTTTTTTGTTTCGTAATTGAAGGTTTATTTCGTTGTAATGAAGGTTTAAAAACGGTTTATTAACAATTGTTAATTTAACTGATGTATATATGATATTATTTATTAATAATATAATTAACATAAGTTTTAAATAATAGCAAAAGTATCATTTAATCATGACTCAACTCAGAGGGATATCTTTTCACAAAATAATCGTTATAACGCTGATGTTTTCTCTAATATGTACTGCCACAATAAGCGTGTATGCTGACCATACGTTGCACTCAACTACCTCTTCAGAGAATGTGTATACGCCCGACATGTTTAACGCATATACTACTGATTTCAATGATCTTCCTACCGCCGTTACAGTGTCAGCATCAAGCCCGTTTTATACTTTGATTGCTACGCCTCTTGCAGTACATTATGATGATACTGGTGCACAAGAAATTATTCCAATGTATGTGAAAGATTTATCAAATCCTTCCTCTGCAGTCGAACGCACCGAACAACAAATCGGTGTGTACGCAGATTACATTATTGGTGACCTCTATCCACCACAGGAAGCCTCATTAGTTGTTATGGATATTTTTTGGGAATCAACAGATGGTGCCGTAATCATAGAAGAATCACAACTCGGTTATGAACTTGGTATTACTGCCGCACCCTTTGCATCATATCTCAGTCTCCCGGTACTTATCGCTGATGAAATCGATAGTGAGATTATATCATTACTTGATGACAAAGGTGTTGAAGAACTGTTTATCTGTGGAAACCTTGAAGTTCCTCGCAGCAGCGGACTTGATGTCACTGTTTTTGATGACCCTGATGACATACTTGAGCTATGCATCAATGTTATTACCGATCGACTTGGACGTACTGTTGACTATGTGACACTTGCAAACCCACTTGATGTTTATCCCCCGGAGGTACTTGATACCACTGTGTATAATTTTTCAGGTACAGTGTCATCACAGGTTGTTCTCCCTACGCAATTTACCCATATGATACTACGAAAAGGAGCTATGATGAATCATGAATTCAGCATACCGCCGGATTATAAATACACGCAGGTGATAATCGATCTGGAAAACTTCGGCCCTGAGAACGCTGATGATCTCGGCGATCGATTAAATATTATGGTCACTAATGAAGAAGACGCACGATATATTTTTGGGGGGACACATGGTGGTCACCCGGTTCGTGATAGCACGGGTAACATCATTAAAGATCAACTTCACTTTGAGATAACAATATACAATGAACCCGGCGTGTACACCGCGGGCGTATTCGGCCAGTTTTTCGGCCAAAAAACAGCCGACTACAAACTTACTGTCACCTTGGAAAAACTCGACAACCCATTGGTTCCACTTATGCCCGGGTTGTCATCAGTAGCCCCCTATCTTACCGCATATCATAAAGGAATTATGTTTGCACAACCAGAGTTTGCATTCGCCGCCGATGACGATGTACTTTACAATGAACAGCCATGCCCTGGTGTCACTCAACCAGGTACCAACCCTGATCTTATCACACCATCTAACAAGCACACAATGGAAATACACGACGAGCTTAATGCGCTCCTTGCCCATCTCGCAGGTGATATCCCAATATCAGAAGATCTCCAAGCACTACGTAATCATTACAAGGAAAATCCTGTCTATATCGCTATCGCTGCGGATCCAACAATGGTTCCGATGTATTTTTATTACAATCCTGATGGTAAACCAGATACTCCGGCACATATCATGGGGTTCGCGCTTCCCAGCGATTTCATCTACGGAGATATCGACCCGATTCCTGAAGACCCAGAAAACAATACCTACTCCTACTGGCCATATCAGGAAAACATAGTTGGACGAGTTACCGGATACGATCAACAAGACTGTAGCGCACTCATTGCACGAACCATATTTTATAACAACATCATTTATGATATGGACGGCTGGAAAGACCATGCGCTTGTGCAAACTGGCTGTGGTCTAGAATTCCAAAACCTCCCCATTATCACCCGGCTGGGAAAAATCATCGGACGAATCACCCACACTGGTCGTGATGAACCTACTAAATGGCCAACCGGAGAAAGCATGTTTATAAACATGAAACTCGCATCTGCCATGGAACTTGGTTTTGACACGGTTAAAAACACCTTCTGGCTGCAATCACAACGCGAAGGATTCACCCGTGAGCAGCTGCAAACTATTAATAAAGCCGGGTTACTCAACCGGTTGTTATTCCCAAAAACAGTTATTCAAATGCTTAGCGGAGAATCAAAGGTAACCGGTGGAGCAGATCAACTATCCAGTAATCTTATCTTTGCATTCGCCCATGGATTTTATAACCTGTTTGAATCCGGTGATATCTTTATTGACGCACGAGGATTCCCTCTTGTGTCTCCCCTATCACGGATATATCCACAGATACGAACCGGCCTATCCAACAAAGGCACCTTTGATATACGTTCTATCACAAATATGGACTATGGCCCATCGGTAATTTTCATTGTAAGCTGTATTACAGGACGAACTGATGGGTTCATGGCAGAAAACACACTGTCTCAAACCTATTTACATTCTGGTGCAAATGCATACATTGGTGCTACACGTGTTACCGCTGATCCAGGGTATCTTGAACCTCGTCCGCTCCCAGGTGGATGGGGTATTGGGCTTTTGGGTTACATGAAAGCCGCCCTAAATTATAGATTAAAACAGGAATTCCCTGACGCACATTTCGGTGCAGTGATCGCTGAAGATTTCATTCTTTCATTAATTCAAGAGGATACAACCACTGGTTTAGCACTCCGTGACGCGAAAAACCTGTATCTACCTAAAGATGCAAACACCACGTTTTTATGGACGCCGCCATTAACATTAAACTCTGGTAGCAACTTTATCACACAGGAATACCTTGATTCACTTGGCTATGGATCTGAGGGGCTTAATAGTCGCACGCGAGTACTTGACAAAAAATATGTCGCATTACATGAATTCACTCTTTATGGAGATCCCGCGTTTAACCCATATCAGTCTATTAATGACGGATAAAAACAGAGTTGTAACACTCTTTCATTTCTTTTATTTTTTCTTAATTCCTTCCTCAGTGATATAGCCTGCAACATATTTCCAAGGGGTTACATCAAAAGCGGGGTTACACACGTGCGTGCCAGATGGCATAAACCGGGTGTCATGGATACACGTCACCTCGTCATCTGAGCGTTCCTCTATAATGATGTCATTACCACTGTGAATACTATTGTCAAATGTACTTATTGGTGCTGCCACATAAAAAGGAATATCGTTTTCCTTTGCGAGCACTGCTTTTTCATAGGTACCAATTTTATTAGCGAAATCACCGTTTTTTGCGATTCGATCCGCGCCGACGATCACCATATCTATCTCATGTTTGCTCATATAATACCCTGCGGCATTATCAGGGATTACCGCATGTGGAATTCCTTCGTGGGTGAGCTCCCAGGAGGTTAGCAATCCCTGGCAGCGTGGTCGTGTTTCATCAGCATACACAAATATCTTTTTCCCTTGCGTATGAGCGACACGAAATGGCGCCAGTGCCGTACCATAATCAACGGTTGCGAGTGCCCCGGCGTTACAATGAGTGAGCATTTTCATGTTATCCTCAATGATTTCTGCACCATATTCTCCGATACGCTTGCAGCGATCAATAATATCTTCAACGTACTTGTCTGCTGTGGTGAGTGGATCATGGTTCTTTTGTATGTTTGACAGCATATAGTCGATAGCATAGAAGAGATCATAGGCGGTTGGCCGGGTTTTTCGAAGTGTATCTGCAGTTTCTTCAGGGTTATTGCTACCAAGTACCATGCCATATGCTGCGGCTGCACCAATGGCTGGTGCTCCTCGAACAACCATATCTTTAATCGCAAATGCTATGTCGTCAACGGTTTTGGCATAATAAAAATCAAGGTTATGCGGGAGTTTCCGCTGATCAATAAAGATGACTTGGTTGTGTTTGTACCAGAGTGCACGCATTTGTTTCCCTTGTACGTTCATAGTTTTTCTTCCTCCTTTTTAAATAATTGAGTAACCTGTTTTTTAATAGTATCAAGATTGATGCCCACAATTAGGATACCTTGATCTTGAACTAGGATAATCGTGTGATCTCGTAGTTTTGGTAGTATTTCTTTTGCAGCGTCGATTGTGCCCGGTGGGGCTTTGTTATCGGTCATGGGGCACTGATCTGTGTATTGTTCAAGGTAGTCTGCGTTGTCCAGTTGAAGAATCACGTGAATGTCGGTAAGAGCGTTATGAATCAGCCAATGAACAGGAGTATGCAGAGTAGGATTAGTTTTGCCGATTGCCATGGTAATTTTTTTAATTGGATCATAGTCGACTATTTCGATGATGTCATCTCGATTTATTGTTTTCGGGTTGATATGATCTTGGGTGATGAGCATTCGTTTCCCATATTGTGCGCTTAGTGTAATATTGGTATCGGCAGGGATAGTAAGATTGGAGAGATAACTGATGAAATTAGTCATTTTATCGGTAAGCGGTATAGTGCTGTGTTGTCGTGAAACAAAAAAAGTATGAGGAGTGTAGGGGCTGTTAGGTAATGGCTGCGTCATAAGGCTAACCTGATTGGTAAAAAATTGAGAGTTATTTAGTGATTGTGGTACTCAGATCTGTTGGTTATACAAGTTTGATACCGCCTTCGGTTATTTGGATATCTTGAGGTTTCAACGTATGTTTAGTAGCACGCATTTTCCTTATAGTGAGTTTTCTGCGATCCATGGTAGTGTCAAGATCAAGAAGCAGTATGCCATCAGCGAGGAACTCTGAGATACTATCACGACTAAGTGAGCGTGTTCCCTCGGGTATTTCTGAGGTTACCATAGCGGTGCAGGTTTCTTTATCAAGGATGCTCATGATACGACGGATGTGCACTCGGGTTGCGGGAACTGATCCAATAGGGTATGCCGTTGTTGAAGTAGCATTTTCAGTGGGGATTATTTCATTGCCACCTCGAGCCACCCATACCGGGGTTTCTGCTATTGGTGTCAAAGAGTCTAGAACCACTCGCTGGTAGTTTCCCTGTCTAATTTCTTCTTCCATTTCTTTATGCGCGTTTTTTCCATCAAGATCAAGGTATTTGAATTTAAGCTGATTAGTATTTATTGCCTTATCGAAGTTGAATCCAAGTTCTGCTGCTTGTCGCATGATGTTTTCAATGCGTTCATCTGATGTTAAAAACAGGCAGGTTTCACCAGTACGTACCCCTTCGTTGATATAATGGAAGCACATGATGGTTTTACCCGCACCCGGGGTGCCTGAAACCAAAGTGACACTGTGTTGTGGTAATCCGCCTTGTAATAGTTCATCAAGACGGGAGATACCAATTGGCACCCGTGTGGTTTCAATGGGAGTTCTCTGCGTCTCAACGGTAGTTTCATTCATGTTTATCATAACCTCCTCAAATTATTCTCACCAATATAACTAGATATCTTTATCTAAAGATAATTTAAATATGTTTCTCGTTTTGAGATGGTGATAGGATTTTTTCCCGGTGAAGCAAATTTTTTTGGTTACCTTTGGCATGAATATTACAGTGGGTATGGCAAATTAATAGCAACATATGTAACAATATTTTATTTTTAAATAATATTTATATAGATGAATAAGAATGTAACTGTGCATTTGCATGGGGAACACTACTGCGAAACAAATCATAAACAACATGCTTTGTTTGATTCTATTTGCAATTCTTGTTTCTCAGTTAAGTGCTACTTTGGTAGATTCTACACTTACTTTACCAGTAGTTACTACTGAGAAGTACACAGTCATCAATAACTCTTTACCGGTACGTCATTTTTTTCCCCGAGTAGATATGTCCGTCAATGATGGCGGAAAGGGTGATATATTAGATCAATATCAACTGAGGAATTCAGGACGCGCGTATTACCTTTGTCTTGACCAGTGGCTCGCTCAAGGGTTTACACCTACGGTCTCGGTGTTAACACGGGTTGAATTATGTTTATATGAGGATGGAGATCCTCCTGCTGATGTAGTGATAACTGTTTCGATACGTGAATCGCTTACGGGGGACGACCTTTGTTCTTGTGAGATTTTATCCGGGCATTTTTCTCCAAATCCGTTATGGGTAGAATTTGATTTTCCTGATATAATGGTAACGTCGGAATCAACCTATTATTTAATTGCCCGATCTGATAGTCTTTTGCTATTTGATGGGTTTTCCTGGTTGATAGATAATGACAATCCGTATCATCGAGGTGATGCATATCTTTCCTTTGACCAAGGTGGATCATGGATGGCTCTGGATTTTCCACCTGAAGATGTGGAGTGTGACACCACTTTCAAAACCTATGGGTTGAATGAATCGCAAATGGAAAAAACTTTTTTTATCGGTAAAATCACTAATCTCACCAGTATTGATATTTATCATGTTTTCCAATCAGAAAACATATTTGGTATTCAATTTTCACCCTTGCATATCGCTAGATACAGCGCGAAAGAAAAAGTAGCGGTATCGAATACCTTTTTTGGTGTACTTAATGAAAAGTACGTTATTGGGTTCTTTAGCGCGCATGTATAGATAAATAGGAGGAAAAGAAATGAAAGAGATAGTAACGTTAGGGAGAATAGTCTGTGTATTTTCAATTTTAGTACTGTTAACAACAAGTGGTATGTCTGTGGCCATTAGTTATTATGAAAAGCAATCACACTGGAATACTGAGAAGCAATGGGTGTCAACAGATCAGGGTGATGCCTGGCCGATGTATCGATATGATCCTGGTAATACGGCTTGTTCTCCGTCAGACGCACCTGAGATGTGGGAGGAGGTTTGGAAATACAAAACATATGAGTATATACGGGCTTCTTCTCCTGCAGTAGCAGATGGTAAACTGTTTATTGGTACGATTGGGCTTGGTAAATCTGTTGATTTATCTGAGCATGTTTTATCTGAAAATATGTTAGACAATGGACGTCTTGTTTGCCTAGATGTTGAATCTGGGGGGTTGTTGTGGGACTATCCGAACAGCTATATTATCACATCACCCGCATATTCCTCGGGGCGTGTGTATATCGTTTTTCTTGATGTAGAAACTGCTCAGGGTCAAATAGCATGTATTGACAGTGAAACTGGAGGTAAAATATGGAATGATACTATTGAATATTTTGTTTCCTCTCCTATTGTTGTTGATGATAAAGTATATGTGAGTTTTTCTAATGTGGATACTCCTTTTGGGACGATCCATTGTTATAATGCTACGGATGGGGTACTACTCTGGTCATATACTCTTGGGGCGTGGGATTATATCATTTGCTCACCGGCGCACATTGAAGATAAGATATATGTGGTGAGTATGAGTGTCGGTGGAGATGACACGGTGTATTGTTTGAATGCAAGCACGGGGAGTTACATCTGGGATACACCCATGAGTGATATAATCCGAAGTATTTCGTTGACGGTTACCGAAGATATGATTTTTGTTGCAGGTCATGATACTTCTGATGAAAATCTCCGTATGTATGGGTTAGATAGGCATACGGGTTCAATTGTATGGGATTATGATGGCGGTGAATGCTATGTTCAACATCCAGAATGGATGCCAAAACTTGCTGTAAGCAATAATCACGTGTTTATTGTCTGTGAACATATTTTATCTCAAAAATGTACTGTGTATTGTGTGAATGGGTATACGGGACTTGAACTATGGAAAAAACCCATATATGATAGTACCGCTTCGTCACCTGCAATCGCTGATGGAAAACTGTATTTTACCACGGTTTCAGGGGCTTTACATTGCCTTAATATATCTGATGGGAATTATATCTGGAGTGCACCATTTTATGGAGGTATATCCTCGCCGGTTATTGCTTATGAGCAGATTTTTGTTGCGGGTATAGATGGAATAATTTACGCCTACGGTGAACCGACCTCTCCTGATAAACCCGTGATTACTGGGCCTGAGGAAGGAACTGTTGAAGAACCATATGAATATACCTTTATTTCTACAGATCCGCAGGAGGAAAACCTGTATTATTACATAGAGTGGGGTGATGGAGATATCGAGGAATGGATCGGTCCGTTTGATTCAGGTGAACCAGTACTTTTAGAGCATGTTTGGACTGAAGAAGGAACATTTTTGATTAAGGCTAAAGTCAAGGATGAAAATGGTGCTGAATCCGACTGGACGACGCTGGAGGTTACCATGCCACGGAACAAACCACTTATGAAGTTAATTGCACAACGCGTCTTACTGCTTACACGACTTATAAAGTTGATTTAATCTACAGAATTCGCTGCTTTTAAATAAGTGGCAGTTACAATAGCACACTTCTTTAGGTGTCACGCGTATTAGCACAGATGAAAAAAAGTTGTTTATCAACTAATTCTAACTTACCAAACCTTTTTGGACTATGTTTACTCTCAGTTGGAGTTATCATAACGTTCTGCCTCTCCCAAGCGTGGACAATAAGAATGGTTTATTTAACTTTTTCCGTTTTTCGTCTATCGGGTTGCCACTCTGGTAGCATCCTTAAACTGATTCATTAATATTTTGTGCCTCGGTGAACTCATCAATTAAACGTTCGCGGATCACATCTATACCTATTTTTTTAGTACACGAAATCTGCAAACCATCCCTTGATTCTTTAGAAAGATCCATTTTATTATTCACTACAATCACTGATTGATCTGGGAATAGCTGGGTGATCTGGTGAAGCAGATTGTCTTGTTCAGTCAGCGTATACCCACAGGTTTGACTAGGGTCCCTGATAAAAAGTATGATATCAGCTAGATGCCTAAGTGCGGCTATCGCCTGTTTTTCAATAGCGTTACGTTTGGTTAACGGACGGTCAAGTAACCCCGGTGTATCAATCAACTGTATCTTATACTGCACATGACGATCATGAACTGTGATATGACCAACATGAATCTCCTGGGTAGTAAATGGATACTGTGCAATCCGAGGTTTAGCCGCAGAAAGACAACGGAGCAACGATGATTTCCCGACATTAGGTGGACCAGCGATCACCACCGTTGGTATATCTTGTATATCTGGGAACTGTTTCAAAATCGCATGTGCCTCTTTTAAAAACAGTAAATCCGTATTAACTTGTTTTAAGACCGAGGAAACACGACCATAGATTTCTTTTTGTTTTTGTTTTAAAAAATTTATATTCCCGGTTTTTCTTAAACTACCTCGTTGTTTAGCATAAATAGATTTAATCGTATTACTTGCCCAGTGTACCGCTCCTAATGATTTTTTGAGATGATCGGTATTGATTTTTATATCAATAAGCTCTTGATAAAAACGCGGCAGCCGATCAAGAGACGGAAACGCAGTAATATACCTATCAAGTTTGTTCGTTAAGGTAGTAACAAAAGATTCTGTTCGTGCTATCACGGTTTTTTTCGTCTGATATCGTTTATCATGATCACGAATAGAAATCTTCTGTGTTTTCTTCAATGCAATATCTAATAATTCTTGTGCGGTAAGCACCGTAGGAATTTTTTGAAACATGGATAATTGAAAAACTTTATCTGATACCTGTAAATTAAGATATTGGTACCCTACCTATGGATGAAGGATTCATTTATTCAAATAAATACCGCCGGGCGATCTTCAATGAACTCGCAGCGGGTGAAACAAATATTCAGCGTATAGCAAAAAAACATCGTATAATCAAATCAGTTGCAGTACGGGTTATGCAAGAATTCCAAAAGCAAGGTATCGTGGAGAAACAGGGTGACCAGTATCAGTTTACTGCAGAAGGAAAACGACTTGCAGATTCCATTGGTACATAAAAAAAAATTACAGTTTGGTTTATGTGAATTGGGGAAGATGTGATGAAACCATATTTACTGCAGACGTTAAAAGAAATCGCGTTACTCAGCGGACTCAATAATAAAATTGAGGTATCCACTTTTGAGTTAGCTGGACAACTGGACACCAGCCAGCAAACTGCATCCCGGTATCTCATGGACTTAGATCGTTTAGGGTTAATCACCCGTGAACTTGGTATCAAAAAACAACTTATCCAGATCACCAGCCATGGAGCAGATATCTTACAGAACGAGTATTCGCAGTATCAACAAATTTTTGATATGACCCGTAAAGTCATATTCACCGGTAAAGTTATCTCAGGGTTAGGTGAAGGCCGATATTACACAGAACAAAACGGGTATGTCAAACAATTTAAAGAAAAACTCGGTTTCGTACCTTATCCTGGGACGCTTAATGTTGAGATACATAGTGTTGAGCGTAATAAACTCCGGCTGTTGAAAAACGTGGGAGGTATTTTAGTACATGAGTTTAAAACCAAATCACGGACGTTTGGAGGTGTCCGCTGTTTCCCCGCGACAATTAATGATGCCCCGGGCGCGATAGTATTACCTATACGTAGTCATTATTCAAATATTCTTGAGTTTATCGCACCGCAGTGTCTTCGCAGTCAACTTAATATTCAAGATGGTGACCAGGTGACTATTGCGATTTCCTTGGAAACCTAAGCTATGTGTTGATGAATTATGAAAAACAAAGAGGTAGCAGCGCTGTTATACCGTATCGCGGATTTACTTGACATCCAGGGTGCTATTTTTTTTAAAACACGAGCATACCGTCTTGCGGCACAAACCATCGAAGTACTTGATGAAGACATTGAACAGGTGGTAACACAGCATCGGTTGCAAGAAATACCCGGTATCGGAGAGGCTATAGCACAAAAAATAACAGAGTACATTGAAACTGGTGAACTTCGTTTTTATGCTAAACTCCTACAGAAAACACCGGAAAGTCTGCTTAGGTTCCTAGAGATACCTAATCTTGGACCAAAACGTGTTGCTGCATTGTATAATGAACTTGGTGTTACCACGATAGATGAGCTTAAAGAAGCCTGTCAGGCGGGACGAGTGCGGGATCTAGACGGCTTTGGGCAAGTCACTGAAATGAATATCCTTCGTGGTATTCAACTCCGTATGAAAACCAGTGGTCGTGCGCTTCTCAATGTTGCCTTTGAAGATGGCAACCGCTATCTAGCGTATATGCAAAACTGCCCTGATATACAGCAGGTTAATCTCGCGGGAAGCCTCCGTAGGATGAAAGCAACCATTGGGGATATCGATATCCTTGCGTCATCTTCCAAGCCATATCAGGTTATGGAGTATTTTATCGCGTATGATGATATCCAACGTGTCCTCCTGCAAGGTCCTACCAAAACCAGTGTTCTTCTCCAAGATAACATACAAGTAGATCTCCGCGTGGTCGAACCAAAAAGCTATGGTGCAGCACTGCAATACTTCACCGGCTCAAAAGAACACAATGTCGCCATGCGCAGCCGTGCGATAAAACACCATTTTAAACTCAACGAATACGGGTTATTCAACAAAGATACCGATGACTATATCGCCGGAGAATCTGAACAAGCTGTCTACAAACACCTTGGCTTAGAATACATTGAACCAGAACTCCGTGAAAACCGCGGTGAAATAGATGCTGCAGAAACACAGGAACTGCCACAGCTGATCTCCTACAACGACATCAAAGGAGACATCCATGTACATTCAAATTATAGCGATGGCACAGCCACTATTGCAGATATCGCTCAGGCAGCAAAACAACGCGGTTACTCCTATATTGGTATCACTGATCATTCCCAATCCCTCCATGTTGCAAATGGACTCACCCATGAACGTGTTCAAAAAAAACGCACGGAGATCGATAAACTCAACAAAAAAATCGATGATATCACTATCCTCTGCGGCACCGAATGCGATATACATCCAGATGGCACCCTTGACTACCCTAACAAAACACTCAAATTATTCGATTACGTCTACATTGGTATACACATGCGGTTTAAAATGTCAGAAAAAGAGATGACCAAGCGTATTATCGCGGGCATGGAAAACGATCATGCTAACGTCCTTGCTCATCCTACTGGTCGACTTATCGGCCGACGAGACTCTTACAATGTTAACATTGAACATATCATAGAGGCTGCTCACCGAACACATACTCTGCTTGAAATCAATGCATTCCCTGATCGACTTGATTTAAACGATATTCACACCCGCATGGCCAAAGATCAACATGTTCACTGCGTCATTGGCACCGACTCACATTACCTAGAAAACCTTACGTTCATGAAATACGGTGTTGCAGTAGCACGACGAGGGTGGCTGGAAAAAACAGATGTATTAAACACGCAATCACTTCAACATATACGTAAACAATTTGATATCTGAAGGTGGAAAAGCGTGAACAAAAAAAACGCGCAAAAACGTATCCAACAACTCCGTGAACAAATCAACTATCATAATTACCAATACTATGTAGAAAACAACCCCGTTATATCTGATTACGAGTTTGATCAACTCCTCAAAGAACTTGAAAAACTAGAAGCAGAACACCCCGAGCTAATCATCCCAGAATCACCTACGCAACGCATCGGTGAGCAACCCGTAGAGGGCTTTACCACTGTTGAACATAAAACCACTATGCTATCACTTGATAATACGTACACATTCGATGAACTTCGGGAATTCGATGAACGCGTGCGAAAACATGTTGAAACCACTGAGTATGTCGTCGAACCAAAAATTGATGGCGCCGGAGTCGCGTTACTCTACGAAAACGGGGTGTTTGTCCGTGGTGCCACCCGCGGTGATGGCAGACGCGGTGATGATATCACACAGAATCTGAAAACCATTCATAGCATCCCATTAAAACTCCAAGATAACACATTACAAAATATTGAGGTCCGCGGCGAAGTTTTTTTCCCCATCGATGGATTCAAACAGTATAATAAACAACTTGCTAAAAAAGGCGAACCTGTGTTTGCAAACCCACGTAATGCCGCTGCTGGCTCATTACGACAATTAGACCCACGTATAGTCGCAGAACGACCATTAGATATCTTCATATACTATCTCTCCTACTCAGATACCACTTTAACTACACAGCTGGAGACACTTCATATTTTAAAAAAAGCAGGTTTCCGTGTCAATCCATTAACCGAAAAAGTCAAAGACATTGAAGAAGCAATCACTTATTGTAAAAAACTCGAGGTAAAACGTGATCAGCTCAACTATGAAATCGATGGTGTTGTAATAAAAGTAAATGATCTTGCAAAACAACAAAAACTTGGAAGCACCATCAAGCATCCT